>NZ_JAJCNF010000069.1:0-1589 GCF_020560945.1 Dorea sp. 210702-DFI.3.125 | reverse complement strand
ATAAAGACTTCCCATACCCAAAATGGGACTTGTACCTTGAAAACTCTATATTTCAGCTAACAAAATAGCGATTTATGCCACTGATACCGTTGGATGCAGTGCTTTCTGAAGATATTCCGGAAGTCGAGACTCAAAATCGGTAACGAATTCAGAAATCTGGTCGTCCGTCAGTTTCAGTATCTCCTGAAGACTCGCGACAAGTGCTTCCATAAGGATATAAAACGAGCGTGAAAAAGTGATATCTGCCATTTCATCCGCAAGATAGAAGAACAGTTCCCCAAGAGTTCTTTGGTCAGAATTCTGCCGCTGCTCCAGAGCGAGCAGCATGTATCGTGTAAACACGATTGCAGTATGAGCCGTCAATGCATCATAGGACAGACTATGGCACTCACCAATAAGATTCAGCATAGACTTACAGGTTTTGAAGAATACCTCGATCTGCCATCTTTTCCCATAGATGCGTATGATTTCTTCTTCAGACAGACTCATGTCAGTGCATACGAAAGCAAGCCAGTCTTTACGATTAGCCTTGTTGCGAACACAAACGATTTTTGCAGGAATAGAGTTCTCCTTACCGAGCATTACATCTACAGAAAGCAGATATTTTGAACGACCACGACGCTTCTTATTACGGGAGTAGATTTCTTTTATGCTGAGCTTTTCGCCGTTATATTCGTACTTGATACGGCTGCTTTTCTTGATCATGGCAATGACATCAAGCTTTTTTTCTTTGATTGCCTGAATCTGTGCCGGATTCGCAAACCAACAGTCAAAAAGCACATAGGAGGCAGAGATTCCTGCTTTCAGGGCTGTATCAATTAGTGTCAGCATCACTTCGGGAGCCTTTGTCTGAGCCAGTTTTCGTCTCTGACCTGCGATAGTTCGCTTGTCAAAGGATTTAACCGGGCCAATTACATTGGATTCTTTCGAAGAAGCAACCAGACAGCTGTTAACCGGAATCAGAGTATTTCCATCACTCCAGCTGAGGGTAAGCATTCGATAGCCTTTCTTGTAAGTCATATCGACATGATCAAATACCCTGGAGCCAAGCTCGGTTTTCTTACAGCTGCTACGATTAAAAAGACTGTCATCGATAATGAATACATCTTTGCGGTCTTCAGAAGTCAGATCCTTTAAGTCGTTGTTGATGATATCGGCAGCAAGCAAAGTAGTAAAGCGAAGCCAGTTTGTTTTAGTGGAATTCAGGAAACGGTAGAAAGTATTCTTGGAAAACTCCTCTTTAAACGATCCGATTTTCTTCTGCATATACATACTTTTGCCAACAAAGATATTTCCAAGCTTGTAGCGAAGCAGTGTAATGGCTGGAACACCTTTTTCTTTCGTTCCGTTGCACTTCTTCAGAAGCTTACCGACCTGGTGTTTTGAAAAAAATCTCTGAATGCAATCAACTAAGGCTACCTCATTTGTGTTGTTCTGTGATACAATGGACATGGCATAAATCCCCCTTGGTTATTGGTTTCTAGTCAACTCCATTATACCAAATGGACCGGACTTATGCCTTTTTTATTGGCTGAAATATAGAGTTATCAAGGTTCAGCACACCTTATTGGTGTGGGAAGTTTGAGTTA
>NZ_JAJCNF010000067.1:0-1980 GCF_020560945.1 Dorea sp. 210702-DFI.3.125 | reverse complement strand
TCTCTTAAAGAATCTTCAGGGTTGTTGTCTATTATTTAATTATCAAGGTTCTTTTTCTTTGTTGTCGTCTCAGCGACAGCTTATTTATATTATCATATTCGCAACCGCTTGTCAACAACTTTTTTAAATTTATTTTTCACTTTCTTGCATTAGACATCTCTGTCTTGCAAATTAGCTTTATTAGAATATCACGTTCATCGACATTTGTCAACAACTTTTTTATTCTATTTTCATCTTCTATCTTGTAATAAGATATCGGATTAACGGAGAAAGAGGGATTTGAACCCTCGCGCCGCTATTAACGACCTACTCCCTTTCCAGGGGAGCCCCTTCGGCCAGCTTGGGTATTTCTCCAAATTGACTTCTCAAAAATTCATTTTTAAATTCGATTTAAAAATTTACTTTCAATTTCTTTAAAATTTACTTTCAAATCAGTCCGTTGATTACTATACAATATCTCGTCACATTTGTCTAGTCCTTTTTTTAATTTTTTTGTAACTTTTTGTATGCACTCCGCTGAACAATGAATATGCCTCCTGACAAGTTCTTTCTTAAGAAAGCACAAAATGTCTGACATGCAAAGAGTCTCTCACCCTCACATACCAGACATTTATTATTATTTTATACTTTACTTTTTAGTTTATAGCTCTTATTGACCAAAGTTTTGCATAGTCATTGTGCATACAAGTCCAGACTCTGCGTCAAAGTCAATCTCGCAGCTCTTGTAGTAACTGTCACCTGAATACCAGCTATACATAGACAGACTGTCTCCGTCATATGTGTCATCTGCTTCTCCATAAGCTCCAGTTACTGCATCTTTTGAAGCACCCATCTGAAGCCCGCCTGGGAATATCACAGTGAGTCCGCCATTTTCCAGATCATAGTCATCTACAGAAACGCCACCGATCAGGCAGTCTTTTACTTCCATCGCTGTATCTGTATTGTTGATTGCATATGCCATAATCTCATTATCATTGGCATCCTCGAAATAAACCAACTCATATTCGTTAGCATTCACCATATAATTTTCCGCTGTATAATCCGTATCCATACTCAGACCTGCTGCCTCAATATCGGCTTTTGTGCATGGAAATGTCAGGACTTTATCATTGATCTGTACTGTATAACTGTCCCAGCTTGTGCCAAGTTCACCGCTGGCTACTGCCGGTTCTGTACTCTTTGCTGCTTTATCTGACTTATCACTGTCATCTGCTTTTTTAGAATCGTCCTTATCTTCGATTACATTTTCCACAACATTAGATACCGGATCATCGTCGAAATCGCTGCTTCCAATTCCGATCACAATTGCAAATATAATATAAAAGATAGACACTACAAGCGCAGCTACTGTTCCGATAATCGTAAACATCTTCGCTTTCTTTGCTGCATTCTGCGCTCCGGCATAATCTCCACTTCTCTGTAGAGAATTGATTTTGCAGGCATATACAATTGCCACAATGCCCAGTGGCAGACAGCACAGTAATGTTGAAATGATAGCGAATATTAAATAGGTTGTTCCATTGATCGGCTTCTGCGGCTGACCATAAGTCCCATTATTAGCATTATAATCTGCAGACGTGTTCTGTCCTGTACTTCCATACTGGTACGGGTTCTCGTTATTCTGTCCTGCGCTTCCATACTGGTATGGGTTCTCGTTATCCTGTCCTGCGCTTCCATACTGATATGGGTTCTCGTTATTCTGTTCCGCACTTCCATACTGATATGGATTCTCATTCTGTGCTCCACTTCCATTATCTGTTCCTGGCACGCCATATTCATAAGGATTCTGGTTTTCCTGCTGCTTCGCTTCTGCTGATTGTTCTGACTGTTCCTGCTTCTCCTCCGGCTCTACCGATGCGCCACATGACGGACAGAACTTTGATTCTTCCGGCAAATCATTTCCGCAAAATTTACACTTCATACTCATTCCTCCTAGTATAATAATGATGTAGTCAATCAAGACTACTTGGTTAATAAGTT
>NZ_JAJCNF010000066.1:0-2038 GCF_020560945.1 Dorea sp. 210702-DFI.3.125 | reverse complement strand
CGATAAAACCCCAAGCATGAAGCTGGATCGGCGTTACCACTGCTTCGGCTGCGGTACGGATGGGGATGTGATTGATTTTGCCGCCGCTCTGTATGGGCTGGGAAAGAAAGAAGCCGCCGTACAACTGGCACAGGACTTTGGAATTTCCTATGAGGACTGGAAGCCGCCGGGAAAGGTAAAAAAGCCCAAGCCCCGGCAGAAATCCCCGGAGGAACAGTTTCAGGAAGCAAAGAACCGCTGCTCCCGTATCCTTGCCGATTATCTCCACCTGCTTAGGGCATGGAGAAAGGATTATGTCCCGCACTCCCCGGAGGAAGCCTTTCATCCCCGGTTTGTGGAAGCCTTACAGAAGCAAGCCCAAGTGGAATATCTGCTGGATGTGCTGCTGTTCGGGGAGACAGAGGAAAAAGCGGCTTTGATTACGGACTACGGAAAGGATGTGATACAGCTTGAACAACGAATGGCAGAGTTTGCAGCCGCAGACGCAGCAAGAACTAAAAAACACCATGAACGCCATGCAGCCGCCACAGAGCGTTGAGGAAATCAAGGCGGGGCTGGAAACTACCGAGAAAGGCGGTGTCCGTCAGAGCATACGGAACTGCCTGACCGTATTCCAGCGTGACCCGCTGCTTTCCGGGGCTATCGCATACAACATCCTGACCGACCGCAAGGACATCATAAAGCCCATCGGCTTCCACAGGGAAAGCACCGCCCTGAACGATACAGATATGAAGTATCTGCTTCTCTATCTGGAAGAAACCTACGGGCTTACCAATGAGAAAAAGATTGATAACGCCATCGGGATTGTGGCGAATGAAAACAAGTACCACCCCATCCGGGATTATTTAAGTTCCCTTGTGTGGGACGGGACAGAGCGAATCCGCTTCTGCCTGCGGCACTTTCTGGGGGCTGACGCAGACGATTACACCTATGAAGCATTGAAGCTGTTCCTGCTGGGTGCAATCTCACGAGCCTTTCAGCCGGGGTGCAAGTTTGAAATCATGCTCTGTCTGGTCGGCGGTCAGGGGGCTGGCAAGTCCACTTTCTTCCGTCTGCTGGCAGTCCGGGACGAGTGGTTCTCCGATGATTTGCGGAAGCTGGACGATGACAATGTGTACCGCAAGCTGCAAGGTCACTGGATTATCGAAATGTCGGAAATGATGGCAGCCGCCAACGCCAAGAGCATTGAGGAAATCAAGTCATTTTTAAGCCGACAGAAAGAGGTTTACAAGATACCCTATGAAACCCACCCAGCAGACCGCCCCCGTCAGTGCGTGTTTGGCGGCACTTCCAATGCCCTTGACTTCCTGCCCCTTGACCGTTCCGGCAACCGCCGCTTTATCCCCGTCATGGTGTACCCGGAGCAAGCCGAGGTTCACATTTTGGAGGACGAAGCCGCTTCCAGAGCCTATATCGAGCAGATGTGGGCAGAAGCGATGGAAATTTACAGAAGCGGCAGGTTCAAGCTGGCTTTCAGCCCTGCCATGCAGCGGTATCTCAAAGAACACCAGCGGGATTTTATGCCGGAGGACACCAAAGCCGGGATGATACAGGCGTATCTTGATAAGTACACCGGGAGCATGGTCTGTTCCAAGCAGCTCTACAAGGAAGCCTTAAACCATGCCTTTGACGAGCCGAAGCAATGGGAAATCCGGGAAATCAACGAGATTATGAATCAGTGTATTTCCGGCTGGCGGTACTTCCCGAACCCAAGAATGTTTTCCGAATATGGCAGACAAAAGGGCTGGGAGCGTGAAAACCCGGCAACGGACTTATGCAACCCGTCTGAAAAAACGAGGGATGGTTTTGTGGAGGTCTCAGAACAGATGGAGCTTCCATTCTGAAAATGACAGCCCGTTGCACCCCCTGTTGCTATCCCGTTGCCGAGCCGGTTGCCGGGGAAAATCCCTTATTTCTGGGCTTTTCTCCCCTATGACAACCAAAACAACAGAAAAATAAAAGAAAAGTATAAATAGTAACCATCGCCAGATTGAGATTGTTTGCAAGGTCTTTTGAAGCCCGTTGCCGGACTTCGTTG
>NZ_JAJCNF010000065.1:0-2233 GCF_020560945.1 Dorea sp. 210702-DFI.3.125 | reverse complement strand
CTGGCGAACTGACACCGAAATGATACCGAAACACGACAATCTGATAGGGGGATAGCCTACCCTATCGCTGATACTTCGGGAGATTTTAGGCGGCTCTATGGCTGTAATTTTGCCGAAAATCGCCCCGAAACCATACACTAAAACGGGAGGAAACACAATATGCCGAGAATGAGTAAAAAGAGGAAATATGAGCTTTCCTTTTACCTCAATGACCGGGGGCGTGTCACTTACAACGAATTATGCCGGAAATGCCAGCATGGGTGCAGGCAGAGCTTCCGGGCGGTTGTGATTGACTGCCCCCGTTATTTATCCAAACGAGCAAAGAAAAAGGAGGCACACACCGAATGAATTTTGAATTTATGACGATAGACACACCCTTGCCGCCCTGTATGCCCTTTCCCAGAGCGTTGACAGGATTTCCAGTCAGCAGCACCGCAAAGGTCATGTACTGCCGGATGCTGGACGCTATGCTGTCCAAAGGGCAGGAGGACGAGAACGGAATCCTGTTTGTCTGCTTCCCTGTCACAGCCATTGCCGCAGTCCTGTCCCGCAGTCCCATGACGGTCAAGCGTTCTCTGAATGAACTGGAAACCGCCGGACTTATCATGCGGGTGCGTCAGGGCGTTGGAGAACCAAACAGGATTTATGTGCTGATACCGGGAAAGGAGGACGCTGCCCTTGCCTGATACCTCAAAGCTGGAAAAGCTCAACAGGGAGCTGGAGAAAAGCGAAAAGAAGCTGCGGAAAGCCATTAATGATGAAAAGGTATTGCAGCACCAGTTGAAGCAGCTTACCCGAAAGGAACGGACGCACCGGCTCTGTACCCGTGGCGGTATGCTGGAAAGTTTTCTGCAAGAGCCGGAACGCCTGACAGATGATGATGTCATGCTGTTGTTGAAACTCATTTTTCACAGGCAGGACACGCAGGAACTATTGAAAAAACTGCTGGAACGGAAGAAGCCGGAAACCCCTTAGTTTACTAAGGGCGCAATTATACACCACCCAGAGGTTGGTGCATTGCGTTCTCCGAAGGCTCCTCGCCGGAGGGCTGTAATTTTCCGCAGTCATGGTCTGCTCCAAATCATACAGGGGACGCTACGCTTCCCCTGCGCTGGCTGCCGCCAGCTACCCTTTTGTGTACTTGCCATCTGGGGACACCTTGCGTTGCAAGCTGTTCCCAGCCGACAAGTTTCATAAAATATGCTATCTTTTCGATAGCCAATGAAGTATAATGAAGATGACAACAAATCGGCATTTGTAAAGGAGGATTTACAATGAAGAAAATTGGATTAGGTATTGCGATACTACTCTTTGCCATTATAATTTCTCTTTGCTCATCAGGAATGGGGCTGCTCGTTATCGGAATTGGGATTGTAGGATTGATTTTTTCAATCATAGGATTTATAGAACGCAAGTAAAATAACTTCCAGTTTGTCAGCTTCACATCGGGTCAACTTGCCCCGAACTTTTACAATTAAATACCCGCCGCCCACATAGCGGCACACCGAGCAGGAAATCTGAAAAAGGTCTCCTGCTTTTTTTCTGCCCAAAATGAGGTGGTAAAACGCCACCCCGTCCACCAATTAGCGAAAGGAGGGACACGAAATGCCCTGTCCACACAACGAAATCACGATTGTTCAGCGCAGCCAGCGGCAGTCTGCGGTTGCCGCCGCTGCTTACCAGAGTGGCGAAAAGCTGTTCTGTGAATACGACCAGCAAGTGAAGCACTACCCGGAAAAGCGTGGTATCGTCCACAATGAGATTCTGCTCCCAGCAAATGCCCCGCCGGAGTATGCAGACCGTAATACCTTATGGAACGCCGCCGAAGCTGTGGAAAAACAATGGAACTCCCAGCTTGCAAGGAGGTGGGTGCTTACCATCCCAAGAGAGATACCACCCGACCAGTATGCTGTCCTTGTCCGGGAGTTTTGTGAGCAGCAGTTTGTTTCCAAAGGCATGATTGCTGATTTTGCAATCCATGACCCCCATCCGCCGGGACACAATCCCCACGCCCATGTCATGCTCACTATGAGGGCAATGGACGAACATGGAAAATGGCTTCCCAAGAGCCGCAAGGTTTATGACCTTGACGAAAACGGGGAACGGATAAAACTTCCGTCCGGCAGATGGAAAAGCCACAAGGAGGATACGGTGGATTGGAACGACCAGAAGTATTGCGAAATCTGGCGGCATGAATGGGAGGTCATCCAGAACCGCTATCTGGAAGCCAATG
>NZ_JAJCNF010000064.1:0-2301 GCF_020560945.1 Dorea sp. 210702-DFI.3.125 | reverse complement strand
AGCCTCCCACCTATCCTGTACATGCAATACCGAATCCCAGTATCAAGCTGGAGTAAAGCTCCATGGGGTCTTTCCGTCCTGGCGCAGGTAACCAGCATCTTCACTGGTATTTCAATTTCACCGGGTGCATTGTTGAGACAGTGCCCAAATCATTACGCCTTTCGTGCGGGTCGGAACTTACCCGACAAGGAATTTCGCTACCTTAGGACCGTTATAGTTACGGCCGCCGTTTACTGGGGCTTAAGTTCAAAGCTTCGCTTGCGCTAACCTCTCCCCTTAACCTTCCAGCACCGGGCAGGCGTCAGCCCATATACTTCACCTTTCGGTTTTGCATAGACCTGTGTTTTTGCTAAACAGTTGCTTGGGCCAATTCTCTGCGGCCACCTCTCAGTGGCACTCCTTCTCCCGAAGTTACGGAGTCATTTTGCCGAGTTCCTTAACAATGCTTCTCCCGTCGGCCTTAGGATTCTCTCCTCATCCACCTGTGTCGGTTTACGGTACGGGCGCGATACAAACAATAGCGGCTTTTCTTGACGCATGGCTCACACTCTTCCCTACTCTTAATTCGGTACGCATCACATCTTCGGATTGCCGTACGGATTTGCCAGTACGACTCCTACCTTGCTTGCGCCGGGCTTTCCATTCCCGGCTTGTGCTCTCCACACGTGTCCCCACAGTTCTGTTATATCGCGGTACAGGAATTTCAACCTGTTGTCCATCGGTTACGTCTTTCGACCTGGCCTTAGGCCCCGACTTACCCAGAGCAGATCAGCTTTACTCTGGAAACCTTAGATATTCGGCCGGAAGGATTCTCACCTTCCTCTCGCTACTCATTCCGGCATTCTCTCTTCTATACAGTCCACAGCTCCTTATCGGTACTGCTTCTTCCCGTATACAATGCTCCTCTACCAATGTACAAGTACATTCCTGAGCTTCGGTAGTGTGTTTCAGCCCCGGACATTTTCGGCGCAGGACCTCTCGACTAGTGAGCTATTACGCACTCTTTGAATGTATGGCTGCTTCTGAGCCAACATCCTAGTTGTCTTCGAAATCCCACATCCTTTTCCACTTAACACACATTTTGGGACCTTAGCTGCAGGTCTGGGCTCTTTCCCTTTTGACTACCCAACTTATCTCGTGCAGTCTGACTCCCATACACCATCTACGCGGCATTCGGAGTTTGATATTCTTCGGTAAGCTTTGACGCCCCCTAGGAAATTCAGTGCTCTACCTCCGCAAGACTTGTATGAGGCTAGCCCTAAAGCTATTTCGAGGAGAACCAGCTATCTCCGGGTTCGATTGGAATTTCTCCCCTATCCACACCTCATCCCCACCCTTTTCAACGGATGTGGGTTCGGACCTCCATTGCCTTTTACGGCAACTTCATCCTGGACATGGATAGGTCACCCGGTTTCGGGTCTACTCCGACTGACTCTTCGCCCTATTCAGACTTGGTTTCCCTTCGGCTCCATCCCTTAAGGACTTAACCTCGCCAGCCAGCGTAACTCGCCGGACCGTTCTACAAAAAGTACGCGGTTCCACATTTAAAGTGGTTCCACAGCTTGTAAACATATGGTTTCAGGTTCTTTTTCACTCCCCTCCCGGGGTCCTTTTCACCTTTCCTTCACAGTACTATGCGCTATCGGTCACTAAGGAGTATTTAGCCTTACGGGGTGGTCCCCGCATATTCAGTCAAGGTTCCACGTGTCTCGACCTACTCTGGATACCGCCATGCCAATCGACCTTTCACTTACGGGGCTTTCACCCTCTCTGGCCGGCCTTCCCAGGCCGTTCTGTTAAGTCTTTTGGATCAATTCCGCGGTCCGAACCCCGGAGTGCACGCACTCCGGTTTGGGCTCTTCCGGTTTCGCTCGCCGCTACTTCCAGAATCACATGTTGTTTTCTCTTCCTCCGGCTACTTAGATGTTTCAGTTCACCGGGTTCCCCTCCTAACGTTATGTATTGGCGTTAGGATACCTGAGGTTTGCTCAGGTGGGTTTCCCCATTCAGAAATCTCCGGATCATAGGATATTTGCTCCTCCCCGAAGCTTTTCGCAGCTTATCACGTCTTTCATCGGCTCTTAGTGCCAAGGCATCCACCATACGCTCTTATTAGCATAACCAACTTGCTCTCATCCACGGGAATGAATGATTGCTTACACATGCATAGCGTTGCATGCGTTGGCTTCTAGGTCAATTTTTTGGATTCGTTTTCTTCGAATTGTGTAGTAATTATTACTCTGTTTATAACAATTACCTCGGATGTCTTGATTAGATATTTAATATCTTATCTATATTTCT
>NZ_JAJCNF010000063.1:0-2450 GCF_020560945.1 Dorea sp. 210702-DFI.3.125 | reverse complement strand
TGTAAGAGAATCAACAGCAAGTGAACCACAGCAAGCGAATCACTGCGAGGTAAGCAGGGAAGGAAGAAAGCAGGGAAAGAAGGAAAATATACATGAAATTTGTAATCAAGCATGAGATTAAAGGCAGGATTCGTGCCCATGCTGTACAGTACAGAATGACATTTGAGCAAGCAGACCGGATGCAATATTATCTGGAATCCCAGGATATGATTACATCTGCAAAAGTACAGAACCGTACGGGAGACTTTATGATCTGTTACAAAGGCGACAGAGAGAAAGTAATCAAACTGCTTCAAACATTCCGTTATGAGGAAGTTGACATTCCGGAAAATTATGCACAGAATTCCGGACGCGAACTGAATCAGGAATATTGGGATAAGTTAGTTGAAACTGTAATCTATCATTATGGAAATAAATTATTTTTGCCATATTCGGTCAGAGCATGTATCACAGCAGTAAAATCTGTGAAATATCTTTGGATGGGTGTGCGTACACTGGCAAAAGGCAAGATTGAAGTTCCGGTACTGGATGCGACCGCAATCGGAGTATCTATGTTCCGCGGAGATATCGCAACTGCAGGATCCGTCATGTTCCTGCTTGGAATCGGCGAAATACTGGAAGAGTGGACACACAAGAAATCCGTTGGTGACCTGGCAAGAAGTATGTCACTGAACATCAGCAAAGTATGGCTTGTCAGCGACGGTCAGGAAGTATTAGTACCATTTTCATCTGTAAAGAGCGGCGACCGGATACGCATCCACATGGGAAATGTAATTCCATTTGACGGAACAGTTGTGGAAGGCGAGGCAATGGTCAACCAGGCGTCTTTGACTGGAGAGTCCGTGGCAGTACGCAAGATAGAAAATGGAGAAGTGTATGCCGGAACGGTCGTAGAAGAAGGCGAGCTTACTATACGTGTAAGAGAGGCAAATGGATCAAGTAAATTTGAGAAGATCGTGACGATGATCGAAGAATCCGAGAAACTCAAATCCGGACTGGAAAGCAAGGCAGAACATTTGGCGGATAAACTCGTTCCATACACATTGGCAGGAACAGGTCTTACCTATCTTCTTACAAGAAATGTAACAAAAGCACTGGCTGTATTGATGGTAGATTTCTCATGCGCACTGAAACTGGCTATGCCGATTTCCGTATTGTCCGCAATCCGCGAGGCAAGCAGCTACAACGTCACAGTCAAAGGCGGAAAATATCTGGAAGCAATGTCAGAAGCAGATACCATCGTATTTGACAAGACAGGAACACTGACAAAAGCACAGCCGACAGTTGTAGATGTCGTACCATTCTGCGATAAGACACCAGACGAATTGCTGAGAATCGGCGCCTGCCTGGAAGAGCATTTTCCACACTCCATGGCAAAAGCAGTTGTAAATGCAGCACAGGACAAAGGGCTTATCCATGAAGAGTTCCACTCAAAAGTAGAGTACATCGTGGCACACGGCATTTCCTCCAAGATCAATGACCAAAAAGTCGTTGTTGGAAGCTATCATTTCGTATTCGAAGATGAAGAGAGCCAGATTCCAGAAGGAATGGAAGAAAAATTCCAAGAACTGCCATCCGAATACTCACATTTGTACATGGCAATCGAAGGAAAACTGGCAGCAGTCATCTGCATCGAAGACCCGCTGAGAGAAGAAGCACCACAGATCATCAAAAATCTGAAGGCAACAGGCATCAGCAAAGTAGTCATGATGACCGGAGACAGCGACCGCACCGCAAAAGCAATCGCCAAACGAGTAGGCGTGGACGTATATTACTCGGAAGTATTGCCGGAAGACAAGGCAAACTTCGTAGAGCAGGAAAAAGCCGCCGGACGAAAAGTCATCATGATCGGAGACGGAATCAACGATTCACCGGCACTATCCGCAGCAGACATCGGAATCGCAATCAGCGACGGCGCAGAGATTGCCCGCGAAATCGCAGACGTGACCATGAGCGGCGACGACTTGAGCGAGATCGTAACACTGAAGCTGATCAGTAATAAATTAATGAAACGAATTCACAAAAATTACCGCAACATCGTAGGATTCAACACCGCCCTCATCATACTCGGCGTCACCGGAATCCTACAGCCAACCGTATCAGCACTACTTCATAACACATCAACCCTGTACATCAGCCTGAAAAGCATGGAGAACCTGCTGGAAGAAGAAAACGAAGCGAGAGAATGTATATAGGTAGAAAAGCGCCAGTTCAGAAAGAATTGACGCTTTCTTCGTATGTAAAAAGTGCGTAAAAAAACAAATTGTACAAAAACATTCCACAATTCCAAAAAGGGACAGGTTAGAAAAACCGGAAACCCCCATAAAAAAGAAAAGTAAAAATACACACAATTCAAAAGGGACAGGTAGAAGTCTGTTTGGGGACGGGTTTTTTCTAAAAACAATGTCATTAAGTTAAGGATTTTAGTAGTGTGAAAAGTAGTTTTTTAC
>NZ_JAJCNF010000062.1:0-2515 GCF_020560945.1 Dorea sp. 210702-DFI.3.125 | reverse complement strand
ACAGACAGGCACAGGAACGCTTTGAAAGGCTCATAGAGGGTATGAAACAGGCACAGGGCATAACGGAACAGCTAAAGGCAGAAAACGCCTTAGAATGGACAGGAAGAACGAATAACATAAGGGCTTGTGCGAGGGAGATTGTGGAAAAGGAAATTATTTTTGCATAAACAGATGATTAGTGGCAGGGGGAAATCCTGCCGCTTTTTCTGCTTTAGTTTGTCAGCTTGACAAATAAAGGGTTAAGGAATATAATTAGATTCAGTATTATACAAGGAGTTAATAAATATGCGGCAAGGTATTCTTAAATAAACTGTCAATTTGATAGTGGGAACAAAAAGTAGCAGTCCCGTTTCACTTTTAATATGGGGCTTAGTTTTTTGTACCCAGTTTAAGAATACTTTTATCATGTAATTTTATATGCCCGAAAACATATAAGTGTTTTGGGGCTATTGGAGTTATTTACCCAGTGATAGGAGTATTTATCACTGGGTATTTTTATGCCCTTTTTTGGGTGTTGATAGGAGGAAAATCACATGAAAATAATTAACTTAGGCATTCTGGCTCACGTTGACGCAGGAAAGACAACATTAACGGAGAGTTTATTGTATACCAGTGGTGCAATTGCAGAACCAGGGAGCGTAGATAAAGGCACAACAAGGACAGATACAATGAATTTGGAGCGTCAAAGGGGAATCACTATCCAGACAGCAGTGACATCTTTTCAGTGGGAGGATGTAAAAGTCAACATTATAGATACGCCAGGCCATATGGATTTTTTGGCGGAAGTATACCGTTCTTTATCCGTATTAGACGGAGCAGTATTATTAGTTTCTGCAAAGGATGGCATACAGGCACAGACCCGTATACTGTTTCATGCACTACAGACAATGAAGATTCCGACAATTTTTTTCATCAATAAAATTGACCAAGAGGGGATTGATTTGCCAATGGTATATCAAGAAATGAAAGCAAAGCTTTCTTCGGAAATTATAGTGAAGCAAAAGGTTGGGCAGCATCCTCATATAAATGTAACGGACAATGACGATATGGAACAGTGGGATGCGGTAATTATGGGAAACGATGAACTATTAGAGAAATATATGTCAGGGAAACCGTTTAAAATGTCAGAACTGGAACAGGAAGAAAACAGGAGATTCCAAAACGGAACGTTATTTCCCGTTTATCACGGAAGCGCTAAAAACAATCTGGGGATTCGGCAGCTTATAGAAGTGATTGCCAGTAAGTTTTATTCATCAACGCCTGAAGGTCAATCTGAACTATGCGGGCAGGTTTTTAAGATTGAATATTCAGAGAAAAGGCGGCGTTTTGTTTATGTGCGTATATATAGCGGAACATTGCATTTGAGGGATGTTATTAAAATATCTGAAAAAGAGAAAATAAAAATCACAGAGATGTGTGTTCCGACAAACGGTGAATTATGTTCATCCGATACAGCCTGCTCTGGTGATATTGTAATTTTACCAAATGATGTTTTGCAGCTAAACAGTATTTTGGGGAACGAAATGCTGTTGCCGCAGAGAACATTTATTGAAAATCCTCTCCCTATGCTCCAAACAACGATTGCAGCAAAGAAATCTGAACAGCGGGAAATATTGCTTGGGGCACTTACAGAAATTTCAGATGGCGACCCTCTTTTAAAATATTATGTGGATACTACAACGCATGAGATTATACTTTCTTTTTTGGGGAAAGTGCAGATGGAAGTCATTTGTGCCATCCTTGAGGAAAAATATCATGTGGAGGCAGAAATAAAAGAGCCTACTGTTATATATATGGAAAGACCGCTTAGAAAAGCAGAATATACCATCCACATAGAAGTCCCGCCAAATCCTTTCTGGGCTTCTGTCGGGTTGTCCATAGAGCCGCTCCCTATTGGAAGTGGAGTGCAGTATGAAAGCAGAGTTTCACTTGGATATTTAAACCAATCGTTCCAAAATGCGGTTATGGAGGGGGTTCTTTATGGCTGCGAGCAGGGGCTGTATGGATGGAAAGTGACAGACTGTAAAATCTGTTTTGAATATGGATTGTATTATAGTCCTGTAAGTACCCCCGCAGACTTTCGGCTGCTTTCCCCTATCGTATTGGAGCAGGCTTTAAAAAAAGCAGGGACAGAACTATTAGAGCCATATCTCCACTTTGAAATTTATGCACCGCAGGAATATCTCTCACGGGCGTATCATGATGCTCCAAGGTATTGTGCAGATATTGTAAGTACTCAGATAAAGAATGACGAGGTCATTCTGAAAGGAGAAATCCCTGCTAGATGTATTCAAGAATACAGGAACGATTTAACTTATTTCACAAATGGGCAGGGAGTCTGCTTGACAGAGTTAAAAGGATACCAGCCAGCTATTGGTAAATTTATTTGCCAACCCCGCCGCCCGAATAGCCGTATAGATAAGGTTCGGCATATGTTCCACAAGTTAGCTTAACAGCTTGCAAAAGTCATATAAAATGAGATTTGAAAGGATTAGAGACTAATTATGATGAAATG
>NZ_JAJCNF010000061.1:0-2700 GCF_020560945.1 Dorea sp. 210702-DFI.3.125 | reverse complement strand
TTAATGTATCCGGCTTTCTTAAGCTCTTCATGAGCTTTCTCAAGGTTTGCATCTGATACACGAATGATCGGTCCTGTACAACCCATTCCGCTCTCTGCATAAATATTGATCTTCCATAATGCTTTTACGGCATCCTCAAGATCCATTACTTCGATTCCTGCGATCTGTGCTGTTACGATCTCCTTCGGCGGCTCTTTTACATCCTCCTCTGCTGCAGCCGGTTTTGCTGCTGCTTTTCTTGCATCCAGGATCTCTTTTAAGCCTGCTTTCTTTGCTGCTGCAAATTCTGCTTTTGCTACCTCAAATACTTTGTTTCTTACAAGCTGTGCTGCATAACGGATTGCTCCTGCAATAACAGGTGCTCCGCTGGCTCTTGATACGATCATGACTAACTGCTCATATCCTTCGCCGATTCCTGGTCCGTATCCGTATCCAGTTGCTTCAAAGCTTCCGCCTGTTGCTGCGGATGAAAGCATTTTTACCATGATGTTTCCTGTCAGGGAATCTGTTACCATGATATCCGGTGTTCCCTGAAGTACGTCATTTCCTCTCATGACGCATCCACCGTCTGCTCTTGCAGACTCTGCGAATGTGATATCATATCCGTTCTCCTGAAGCTCTTTGAGAGCTTTCTCTGTCTGACGTGCTCCGTCTACATTCAGGATTCCGACTGTTGGATTAGCAATTCCACATGTTTTTGCTGCAATGATTCCGTAGATTGTGTTCTTGATCATACCTTCGATACGATCTGCACTGGATGTTCCTGTTGTATTTGCTACAAACATCTCTCTTCCCTTTGCCGGTGTCACTACTCGTCCTACTGTAGATACTCCGATTGGGAATGGAAAGTGCATGGTAACTGCTCCGTCTACTTCTCCATTTGCAAGCATCTCTTCCATCTTCTTGTGGCCTTCTTCGTCATCTGCAACTTTTACTGTTGTAACTCCCTCTGCCTCAAGTGATCCGATATAATATACATCAACGCCATCTTTTGCTGCCATCAGGGCTGCTTTCATGGCATTCTCTTCTCCATGTTCGCTTCCCATTCCGGTTAATGCGATCTTTGGTCTCTTTCCATAGCTTCCGCTCTCAAGACCCTGTGCCATCTCCAGGAATGTTTCTGCGATCATCTTTTCTACATTTGCCATCTTTACCACCCCTTACTCTGCTATCAGAGTAGCAGCGAATTCTTTCATTGCCTTAGCGATGAGTCCCTTTACTTCATCCTCAGATACTCCGGCTGCAGCTTCTTCCTGTGCCTTTGTATTTCCATGGATCACGAAAGATACTCCATCGAACAGGTTTGTCATTCTTCCAAGGAACAGACTTCCTTTTCCGATGATCATTGCATTCTTGATCTTTCCTTCCAGAATGTCCTCTCTTGCAACTCCTACATATGGTACTCCTGATGGGATATGTCCCTGTGTCGGTGCCCATCCTGTAAGTCCGTGTTTTGCCGGGAACTCTCCGATCTCTTTACGGTCGAGCTCTCCTCTCTTAACTGCAAGGGCTGCGATCATCTTGTAGTTAGCAAGCGGTACATCTCCAGCTCCTGCCGGTTTTGTGATATCCGGATTCTGCATCTCTGGTGAGTATTTATCGATGTCTGTAATCTTCATTCCTGCTCTGTCAAGCGGATCTGCTACCAGACTTCCGATTACGTTCTGTGGTGCGGAACCTGTTCCTACACTATGGCGTCCAAGCATGCTAAGGTCGATCTCCGGATTTACTCCATCGTTCTCTGCAAGGATTACACAGAATCCACCAAGGCAGTCCTCAAGGATTGGAAGACCTTTCTTGATGTGGTCTTTTCCGTTCATTCCAAGTTTTGCTGTACAACCTCCGGCTGTTACTGCTACACACTTATATGCTCCGGATTTTACTAATGCTGCTGCTTCGATCAGTGCATGTGTCGGTGCTGCACAGAATCCTCTTGCGTCTGATCCTGATGCGCTTACAAGTCCTGCAACCTCTGCTGCAGCTTTTGCAAAGTTACCGCCACCTCTCTGGTTCATGTCTCCACATGCTTCCTCTGCACAGTCAATAACATACTCTACATCTGCTTTTTCGATTCCTGCGTTACGTACTGCATAAAGAAGAGCAAGTACACTTGTTGCTTTACTCATTAAGTTCTCGTGCATTACGTGTGCGCTTAAGTTCTGATCGATATCATGTGCACGTTTTACACATCCAACCAGCTCGTGGTTGAAGTAAAGTGCCTCTGCGTGCTCATCATTTACATATCCCTCGATCTCGGAAAGCTCTACACCGTCTTCGATCTGGGATGAAATATCTTCTGTAATGATTGGGTTTGCTGCAAACTGACCTTTGTACTTCTCTACGAAGTTCTTCTCCAGTTTTACAACTTCAAACTGGTCACTGATCTGTACCAGGAATAAGAACTCTTCCTCAGGCATGATCTCACCGTATTTTCCATAACGGCTTGCATTCTCCATCTTCTTGTCATACCATGGAGCCTCTACCTGTGCCAGCTCATCCGGATGTACATTTCCGATGTATGTCTGGTTTGGCCAGTAAGCTACACAATCCTCATATGAACGAAGATGCTCTGGCACCTCTTTTAAGTACTCTGAATCTGGATTTACGATTCTCTCTGTTGTCTGAGTTGTTCCATTATATAAAACCATGTCAGGAGTATGTGCTAAGACATAACTTGCTCCTTTAATTACACTATTCATT
>NZ_JAJCNF010000060.1:0-2771 GCF_020560945.1 Dorea sp. 210702-DFI.3.125 | reverse complement strand
CGGAATCTTGTGCCACATCGGAATCTTGTGCCGCATCGGAATCTTGTGCCACATCGGAATCTTGTGCCGCATCGGAATCTTGTGCCACATCAGATTCTTGCGCTGGAACGTCTTCTTTTTCAAAAGTTTGATTTGGCTGAGGTGCTTGTTCTTGAGGTTCTACGCTTGCGCGCTGAAGTTCTAATCGTTCTTCAAGCTTTCGGCGATGTTTCTGTAACTTATCGAAGACTTCCGGATGTTCACGTAGAACACGGTCTCTTAAAATACGTCTTCGTTTTTCAATTAACTGAAGAACTAATGGTTGGTTTTCTGCCAGTGCCTGTGACAACTCATCGAGATGAAGCTCGATACGGCGAAGTAATTCGTCCTCATCAAAGGCACCAAGAGAATGCCAATTTTCAAGGTGGTCTACAAGACCGTTTTCAAGAATCTCTTCAATATCCTTTAATCCGTGAATATGATTTAAGATGTGGTGAACTTCATGTTCCATTTCCTCGACTACCTGATCACCATAAGCCCATGCAAATTCCTCCAGTGTATCTTCATCTTCTGCAGGAAGAAATGTCAGGTTTAGTTTTACGCTTTCTTTTTCAGAATCCGGGATATCCAGTTCATATGGAGCGTAAATATCTGCGTCGTGAAGAGCAGCCAGTATTGTCCGGCGGACATGTCCCTCGCGGATCAGATGTTCAACACCTAACTGACGCATTTGCTGGTTCAATTTTTCAGTATGTTCAGTGATATAAAAATGTATTCCAAGGTCTGTCAGACGCGAAGATAATTCCGCAAGGCGGTCTGCAGCAGTAATGTCGATGTTGTTGATTGCTCTTGCGTCAATGATTACGACTTGCGTATCTGGACTGACTGCATCTTCAAGATCTTCCTGAAGAATCTTTACATTTGCGAAAAACAGGTTTTCATTAAACTGGTACATGACAACACCTTTGATAGGATATGCATGTACATTTCTTATAAGGTCATAATATCCATCTTTTCCGGGAATCACACCAAGAAAAGAACGAGTTGGATTCGCGGATTTTGTGATAACAGCAAAGAATGAAAGCAATACACCGATGAGCACACCGTAAATTGTTCCTAAAAATAATACACTGATACAGGCTGCCATGAAAATGGAAAAATCCTGTTTGCTTAGTCGGAAGAGGCGGATACATAAATGAACCTCTACAACGTCCATAAGTGCGGATATCACAATTGCGGTCAGAACCGGAATCGGCAGGTATCCAATGAAGCCTGTGAAAAATAACAGTAGAATTGCCATAGTAATGCCTGCAGTAATGGAAACAACTTGAGAGTGCCCGCCATATTGTTCGTTCATAGATGTCCGGGAAATGCTTCCATTCACCGGGCAGGAACCTACAAATGCAGAGGCAACATTACCGGCAGCACAGGCTAAGATTTCCTGGCGGTCATTCAGATTGTAACCATTGCGGAAAGCAAAATTGTTTTCTGCAAGCAAAGTTTCAGCCATTACGACCAGTGAAATCATCAGTCCACGCCCAACAGCCTGAGTCAGATCTACCTGACTAAAGTCAGGAATGAAAAATGGCGGAAGTCCGGTTCCAACAGAATCAAGCAGTGCCACACCCTTTGCGTCAACATGGAAATACACAGTAGATACTACGCCTGCAGCCATGATAAGAATTGCAATTGGAAATTTTGGAATCCATTTTTTGCATATTCTTATAATAAGTAATGTACCAAGTCCTAATCCGAGAGAAAGCCCGTGGAAATACTGACCGGCGGCATAAATGTGTTCTGCAAGTTCGATGATTTCACCAGATCCTGCAGAGCTTCCCATAAGTTTCGGAATCTGCATGAAGATAATAGTTAAAGAGATTCCACTAATGAATCCGCCCATAACAGGGGTTGATATAAAGTTTACAATCCGATCGGCTTTTATAATGTAAAAGAAAAGAAGCCACAGACCAGTAAAAAGTGCCAAAATCGGTATATAATTCAACGCAGCTTCAGATCCGGGAACAATACCAAGAGAAAGCAGCGCACTGCCTGCAAGAGCAGCGGGAGCAGCATCTACACCAAAAATAAATTGTTTTGATGTAGAAAAAATTGCGAATAATAATATAGGAAGAATAGAACCATACAAGCCATAAGCCGGAGGAAGCCCGGCAATCTGTGCATATCCCATGGAAATGGGAATAGATACAGCGGCTATAATGATACCAGAAAAAATGTCCTGTTTTAAATAATCCTTTTTATATTTTTTTAATGTTGATAAAAGCTGTATTTTCATAAGTAAAAGAACCTCCGTCTAGCAATTATAACAGTAAGTAGACAAAAGAACAATATTGGAGACGTAGTGTTTTGCTAAAATGTAAGATCGGAAATTGTGGCTCGAAGTGCATTTTTATATCAGCTGGGAGTCAATCCCCCAGCTGATATAGCCTCTGGCAGGATTGCAGAGGTGCGCAGTAGAAGTAGGTCATGCAATTGCATTCTTGAAACTGTAGTTATGATAGAAAGTAATAAACTGAATTGTGCGAATTGCGCGAATAAAATAAAAAATAAAAATAATATTGACAATTAGAAAAGGACATGGTATATTAACTAAGCTGTTTCGAACGACAGAGATGATCGAAGCGGACAGCGAAAAAGAAAAATAAAAAAGTTGTTGACAAGCGATTGTGAATGTGATAATATAAATAAGCTGTCGCTGAGACGACAACAAAGAAAAGAACCTTGATAATTAAATAATAGACAACAACCCTGAAGATTCTTTAAGAGAAAATTCA
>NZ_JAJCNF010000006.1:0-115328 GCF_020560945.1 Dorea sp. 210702-DFI.3.125 | reverse complement strand
GAATATATTCAAATGGCTTCGCCACACTTTTGTGAAGTTTTGTCAAGCTTTTAGGTAAAAAAAGTAGTGCAAAAAGTAAAAAACTACTTTTTACACTACTAAAATCCTTAACTTAATGACATTGTTTTTCAAAAAACCCCGTCCCCAATTGAAATTGTATTAATTGTCTTATTTATTTTTCCACGGCCACCGTATCTCTGCCTTAAACAGATCTGCCTCTGTCTCAACATGAAAATATCCACCTTGCAGTTCTGTAAAGCTTCTTACGATTGCAAGTCCCAGACCGGAGCCCTCGGAATTTCTGGATTCATCACCGCGTACAAAACGCTCGGTAATCTCCTGTGGATTGAATGTCAATTCATCTTTCGAAACATTTTTCATCTGTACTACGATTTCATTTTCTTCTCTGAAAATATCCACAAATACCCTTGTATGTGGCATTGCGTATTTGGTAACGTTCACGATTAGGTTTTCAAAGATCCGGTATGTCTTTTGTCCATCCAGAACAGCTGTCATCTTTTCTTCCGGATAATTACATTTGAATTCCAGATCTGTTTTTTCAATCTTTTCATCCAGTTCCAGTTTCACCTGTTTAAACAGGTTCACAACATCAACATCTGTCAGATTCAATGTTACATTTTTGCTGCTTGCCTTACTGATATCGAACAAATCTTCAATCAATACCTTCAGGCGCATGGATTTTCGTTCCAGCACATCGACATACTCTTTCTTTTTCTCTTCGTCTTTTTCATCTTTCAGAAGATTAACATAAGTAATGATTGCTGTCAGTGGCGTTTTCAGATCGTGGGACACATTTGTAATGAGTTCTGTCTTCATACGCTGGCTTTTTATTTCCTCTTCCACTGCTTTTTTGTAGCCTTCCTGAATCTTTTCAATCTCTGGTTTAAATGGATTGAACATGCCAAGATTTTCCTTGATTTCCACATTCATGTTGCCTTTTGCCAATTCTCCGGTTGCTTCTAAAAGTCTGGCGTATTTTCGCTTTATGTCTTTGTAATATTTCCGCAAAATGAAGAATAATATAATGGAATATATGACAAGTGCCTGCATGCGATAGTCCCAGAAAAGACATACTAAAAATAATACAGCAAAGTTGCAAATAACGATTCTGAGTAAAATTTTGTTGCTCTTATCCGTCAAATCTACTTCCTGCAGCGATTTCCATACTTTTGCAACAAATGCTTTAAATCTTTTTCCAAGAGATTTTGCAGTATCTTCTCCGTTGCTCCCTATCGTTTTGATTTTCTTCCAATGGCGTCCGACCATGGTCTGCTGTTTCAAGTATCCTTTTATTCCCAGCGGTATGACTCTTCTAAGGCTCGCTGCGATCCAGTATGTGGCTGCAAATGTTCCGAGCCACACCATCCAGTCTAAGAAATCCGGATACCCTTTCGTCCGGCTTAACAATGCTCCGCTTTGATTCATCAAGACTTCAATCATCACAAAAGCTGCAATCACAGTCACCTCCAACGGAGAATGGAAGATTTTTTCATTTCCCGTCTGAAAAGTCTTGAAGCAAGGATATAGCCATGCCGCAGCTGCTACAGCCAGCATCCACAACAAAATTGTATTATTCATTTCATCTGGTGCGTAATACGAATCCGGATTTCCGATTTTATAATCATTGATATACTCCTTCAGATTCTCCGTTGACATTGCAAACAAGTATGTTCGGTTCTTCGGTGTCTGCAAGGATGCTTCCTCATAATCCTCATCCGTATCAGGATAAATCGTCACTTCACAATAAGACAGCCAGCTGTCCTGAAAATAATTCCCGATAAGCTTTCTCATGGTTACTGTTTGTTCTTTTGCATAATCACTTTTCTTAATGTTGACACTTGGTTTCCCATTTGCATCATACGAAATAATCATTCCAATGGCATAATTTTTTAGATTGCTTTCTGTCAGATTCTTTCCTGAACTGACCGTACTTTTTTCAACATCACCGCCATTTTCATCAAGCACCCGATAGTCCAGATAAGAATTAAAATGTGAATACTCTGACATTTCTGCATTGTAGGAATCATACAGAGATTTTTCAACATCATCTGCGTACTTTCTTCCACTTTCTGTATTATAGAGCAGATACGTACTCTCCAGAAAATGTCCCAGAAAATCTGACGATTTCTCTGCATTTTTAAATGCTTTTGTCTTCGTCTCAGTTTTCATCTGATACCAGCCAAAATACCCGGTCATCATTGCCAATGATGGAATCAATATTGTAATCATGATAAAAAATATAGCTAATTTATGCCTGTTTTTCAATTTTGTATCCAACTCCCCACACCACCTTCAAATATTTTGGTTCCTTCGGGTTAATCTCAATTTTCTCACGAATATTTCGCACATGCACCATGATCGTGTCTGTGTTGACTGCACGTTCATTCCACACACGTTCATAAATCTCGTCTGCAGAGAACACCCTTCCAGGATTCTTCATTAACAATAATAAAATTTTATATTCCATCGGAGTTACTTTTACAAGCTCCCCATCCACACGAACTTCCACTCGTTCTTCATCTAGTTCAAGACCTCCGATCACGTGAATGTTCTGCGTCTTTTCTTTGTCTCCTAATTTTTCCATAAATCTCCGGTATCTGCGAAGCTGTGAATTTACTCTTGCAAGCAGCTCCAATGGAGTAAATGGTTTTGTTACATAATCATCAGCTCCCATATTAAGCCCCATGATCTTATCCACTTCTTCTGATTTTGCAGACAGAAAAATCACCGGAAAATCGTATTTTTCCCGAAGCTTTACCGTCATCTGGATCCCGTCCATTCTTGGCATCATCACATCCACAATTGCCAGATGTATTTCTTCCTTCTCAATTACTTCCAGTCCCTCAACTCCGTCTGCCGCCTGGAATACTACATATCCCTGGCTTTTCAAATATATCTCAACACCCTCCCGGATTTCCTTATCGTCTTCAACGATCAACACATGATTCATTTCCATATTTTTATATTCCTCTCACTTTCCAACACCTTAATTGCTTTTCCAAGTATATCATATCCGACTCCTCCTTTTTCACTTTTCTTCAAGATTTCAAGAATGCCTCGGCATTCTTGCTGCGAGGTGCGCGTCATGCAATTGCATGACATACTTCTACTGCGCACCTCTGCAAGTCTACACTCCGTTTCGGTCGGCGCAAAACCATTGTCCACCGGACAATGTGCGCCCTGCCGGAGGCTATATCAGCTGGAAGATGACTCCCACCACTGATACCAGCTTGTTTCTCACCACCTATAGAGGTGTGAGTCATCTTCCAGCTGATATATAATTTCTCTTGTTTTAAATATCATAAAAATGAATATTAAAAAACAGCATGCAGAAATTCGAAAGATTTTCTAAAGATTCTACAATTGAATTTCTCGCTTTAACGTACTATACTGTTTTTATATATTTCGATTGCTATGAGGTTCGTCTGTTTTCATAATCTCATTGCTATCATACCTATAAAAATAATATGAGGTGAATTTATGCATAAAGAATTCTTAATGGGTAATGCCGCCATCGCGCTCGGCGCTGTAGCTGCCGGTGTAAATGTGGTCGCAGGTTACCCTGGAACACCTTCTACCGAGGTTCTTGAGACAGTCGCAAAATACCGCCCGGATGATGTCTATGTAGAATGGTCTGTCAATGAAAAAGCCGCTATGGAACTGGCTGCCGGCGCTGCTTACGCCGGAGCGCGTTCTCTCGTCACTATGAAGCAGGTCGGTTTAAATGTTGCATCTGATCCACTTATGAGTTTGGAATATGTTGGAGTCAAAGGTGGCATGGTCATTCTCGTTGCCGATGATCCGGGACCGATTTCTTCCCAGACCGAGCAGGATACAAGACATTTTTCCAGATTTTCCAAGCTCCCTTGTTTCGACCCTTCTTCCGCCCAGGAAGCTTATGAGATGATTCAGGAAGCATTTGAATACTCCGAAAAATATAAAACACCGGTATTCCTCCGTCCGACCACAAGAGTCTGTCATGGCTATGCAACCATCGATATCAAGGATAAATCCGAATACTACCACAACAAACCGGAAGGCTTTATCAAGGATTCCAAGCGCTGGGTCATTTTCCCGAAACTGTCTTTTATGAATCATCAGAAAATTGAAGCCCGGAACAAAGAGCTTTCCGATGTTTTTTCTTCTTATGAAAAGAACAAACTGATTCCGGCTTGTGACAAATATGCCGACTCAAAAAAAGGGATTGCTTCCGGAGGAATCAGCTATACATACGCTATGGAGACATTAAAAGAGACTGGTATGGTACGCCATCTGAAAGTCTCTACACCGCACCCGTTTCCTGAGAAACTGGCAGTCGAGTTCTTAACCGGACTGGACGAAGTGCTCTGTCTGGAAGAATTAGATCCAGTCATCGAACGTGAATTAATTTATATTTGCGGGAAATATCATTTAAATACGAAGATCATTGGCAAGCTGAGCGGTGATACTGCCTGTGCCGGAGAAAATACACGAGACAGCGTTTCTAATTATATCCATACATTTCTTGGATTAGACACGTCAAAAGCACAGGAACTTCCAGAGCCTCCGGCTCTGCCTGTACGTCCTCCGGTTCTGTGTGCCGGCTGTCCGCACCGGGCTTCTTTCTACGCAGTCAAAACTGCCATGAAAGGTAAGAAAACGATTTTCTGCGGTGACATCGGCTGTTATACACTTGGGAATGCCATGCCTCTTGACATGGTCGATACTTGTCTGTGCATGGGCGCCGGACTCAATATTGCACAGGGCGTAGAAAAAGTAGAACCCGATACCACCTGCTTTGCATTCGTGGGCGATTCTACATTTTTCGCCTCCGCGATCACCGGCGTAGTAAATGCAGTCTACAATCAGGCAAATATGGTACTCGTTGTTCTCGACAACTCTACAACTGCCATGACCGGCCACCAGCCACACCCTGGCACCGGACGGACCGTCATGGGAGAAATTGTCCAGAAAATCAATATTGAACAGGTACTGCGAGGAATTGGTGTCACCGAGATCGAGACCATCAATCCTCTGGAACTGGAAGCTTCTGTTTCTTGTGTTAAACGCATGGCAGAAAAATCCGGCGTAAGAGCAATCATTTTCAAAGCTCCTTGTATTGCCGTTACCAAGCCAAAAGCTCCGCTTCATGTCGATCAGGGTTCCTGTATCGGCTGTAAAAAATGTATCCGTGATCTGGGTTGTCCGGCGATTGTGATGAATGATGAAAAAATCTGCATTGACGCTTCTATGTGTACCGGCTGCCGGCTTTGCAGCCAGGTGTGCCCGGTCTGTGCAATTGCAGGAGGTGACGATCATGAATAATATCGTAAATAATACAACTACATCAAATGTTATAAACACTTTCAATATAGCAACAAACAAAAATATTGTTCTGTGTGGTGTCGGCGGTCAGGGAACCGTTCTTGCTTCCAAGCTCCTTGCAGCAGCAGCTATGAGTAAAGACATTCCTGTCATGAGTGCTGAAACCATCGGTATGGCACAGCGTGGCGGCAGCGTTTTCAGTCATTTGCGTATGGGAAAAAATCTATATTCCCCGATGATTAAAACCGGAACTGCCGATCTTATCATTGGCTTTGAACCTGGAGAGACGGTACGAATGCTGCCTTACCTGAAAGAACATGGGCAGGTTGTCGTCAGTAACCACGCAATCAAACCAGTTACCGCAACACTAAGCGGCTCTTCCTACGACGCGCCTCCTATGATCGATTACCTGAAGGAACATGTGGAAAATCTAACCCTTATTGATGCAGATACTATCTGTCGGGAAATCGGTTCTCAGAAAGTATTGAACATGGTACTTTTAGGTGCAGCTATCCGCACCGGAGTTTTAGATTTTTCCCTTGAGGAAATAGAAGAAGTAATGAAAAAGACCTTGCCGGAGAAATTCCATGAAATGAATTTAAAAGCACTACGTTACGCATAAATTATATAACATAGAAAGGATTTATCACTATGCAGATTTCATCAAATCAAATTGCACAAGTTAACCAGCAGATTCAGGCTTTATTAAATGCCAATAATTTCTATGGAAAAAAATTAAAAGAAGCTGGCGTATCCAGCATTCAGTCCGCAGAAGATTTCGAAAATCTTCCATTTTCTGAAAAGAATGATTTAAGAAACGCTTACCCACTTGGACTTATGACTGCTCCTGAAGAAAAAATTGTTCGAATCCACTCTTCTTCCGGAACAACCGGGCTTCCGGTCATTATTCCATATACAGCAAAAGATGTGGATGACTGGGCAATCATGTTCAAGCGCTGCTACGAAATGGCAGGCATGACGAACATGGATCGTATTCAGATCACACCGGGATATGGACTGTGGACTGCCGGAATCGGTTTTCAGGCCGGCGCTGAAAAACTGGGCGCTATGGTCGTTCCTATGGGACCCGGAAACACCGACAAACAGCTTCAGATGATGATGGATATGAAGACAACTGTTCTTGGCTCCACTTCTTCCTACGCACTTCTTCTGGCAGAGGAAATCGAGAAACGTGGAATTAAAGATAAGATTCACTTAAAAAAGGGAATCATTGGCTCCGAGCGTTGGGGCGAAAAAATGAGAAACCGCATCAAGAGAGAGCTTGGAATTGAAATCTACGATATCTACGGTCTGACTGAGATTTACGGTCCAGGAATCGGAATCAGCTGCTCACACGACTGTGGTATGCATTACTGGGACGATTACATTTACATTGAAATCATTGATCCGGTAACTGGAAAAGTCCTGCCGGACGGAGAACTTGGCGAAATCGTCATCACGACTCTTGTAAAAGAAGGTGCACCTCTGATCCGTTACCGTACTCATGACCTGTCACGTATCATTCCGGGAGAATGCCCTTGTGGAAGCAAATTCCCACGTCTTGATACAATCATGGGACGTACTGATGACATGATGAAGATTAAAGGTGTCAATGTATTCCCAAGTCAGATTGAGGAGATTCTGAAAGAATTCTCTGAAGTTTCCAGCGAATATCAGATTCGTATCTCACATCTGGACGGAAAAGATACCATGCGTATCTATGTTGAGACAAATGGAACAGTAGACTTCCAGGATCTGAGCAAACGAATTGCTTCCGTAGTTAAGAGCCGCATCGGATTCACACCACTTGTAAAAGTCGTTGAGATCGGACTGCTTCCGAGAAGTGAGAAGAAGACGAAACGTGTGATTGATGAGAGATATGAGTAAATGTAATTTTATGCAATAAATTGCCGGCTGCTAGGTTCAATGTCAGAAACGGTTCAATGAAACACCCTCATAGCCAAGAAAATTTACAAATCCTCTTGGCTATGAGGGTGTTGTTTTTTATTCATGCAGCTCCAACGGCAAACCATCTGGATCAAAGAAAAATGTCATCTTCTTTTTGGTGTAGCTGTCCAATCGAATCGGTTCGCATCCTATCCCCATCTGTTCCAGTTCTGCTACAGTAGCTTCCACATCATCCACCCGGAATGCCAAATGCCGCAGACCGCAAGCTTCCGGTCGATTCACGCGCTTAGGAGGGTTCGGCTCTGCGAAGATCTCCAGTTCAATCGCATCAGCACCCTCACCAACACGCAAATCCAGTTTCCAGTCATTCCGTTCTATACGAAAGTTCTCTCGCACAACCGCAAATCCCAGCTTGTTCACATAAAAGTCTTTCGATTTCTCATAATCAGAAACTATGATTGCCACATGATGAATCGTTGCAAATTTCATTTTTTAGGTTTCACCTCTCTATCCTTATATATTATATACCATACTTGCCGATTGTTGCTACTGCCAGTTCCAAAAATACAACTTCGCTGCCACCCACCTGCAAAATTATAAAAATCACTTTACATTGCTAATTATTTCTTCAGGTCATCTTCA
This sequence comes from Dorea sp. 210702-DFI.3.125, assembly GCF_020560945.1. Taxonomy (NCBI): domain Bacteria; kingdom Bacillati; phylum Bacillota; class Clostridia; order Lachnospirales; family Lachnospiraceae; genus Dorea; species Dorea sp. 210702-DFI.3.125. The sequence goes on along the minus strand of NZ_JAJCNF010000006.1, from coordinate 107,453 downwards.
CCGAAGCTGTATGGCAAGAGTTCACGCATGGTGAGGATTTTTTCTTCTTTGTCATTGGCGATGAGGATTGGTGTGTCTGGCAGGAGAAGTTCACTTAGTACCTGGCGGCAGGCTCCGCAAGGCATGGTGAGTTTTTCTGCATGGGTAGTAATTGCCATGGCCTTGATATCTTCTTTCCGATAGCCTCTGGAATATGCTGCAAATATGGCGCTTCGTTCTGCGCAATTTGAAAGTCCATATGATGCATTTTCGACATTGGAACCGGTTATATATTGCCCGTCAGTTAATTCGACGCATGCTCCGACTTTAAAATCAGAATATGGTGCATAGGCATTATCGATAGCATTCATGGCATATATTTTCAATTTATTGCTCTTCTTCGTCCTTCTTTTTCCGGTCATGGATTCTACCCTGAGGCGGAATACCGCTGTCATTGGAATCACTTTTTCATTGAACGGAAAATCTTCTCTCCGGTACTGCTTCATTAATATCCTTAATGCCTCGTACTTTTCTTCTTCGTTAAGCATCTCGATATATCCCTGACCAATTACACTTTCATACTCCATGGCGCAGTTTCCCTGAGCTTTATCCAAAATCAACTGATGTCCACAGTCCATTTCGAAAGATGCCCGGTTGTCTTTTTCTATTAACTCGTATTTTTTTCCTTCCAGTACCCCGTGAAAATAAAGTACCGGCATATCATTTTCTACCTGAAGTCCAAAATTTAGCGGAACGATGTATGGATAATCTCCGTTGTGAAGTGCTATCCTGCACACATCACATTTTTTCATAACTTCTAATATATCCTGTTTATCTGTAATCTCTCTGTCTTTTCGTCTCATAAAATCATACCTTTCAATTATTTTTGTGTATAATTCAAGAATCTGAATCCCAATTTTAATATAATCATAGTAACACATATCAAAAGTATCTTCCAGTTTCATAATATTAGACTTTCCACATCCGGTAACCATAATGATACTTCATGCCATCCTGCCGGAGGCTTTTTAGCATAATAGGAAATACGATTTCCTATTATACTAAAAAAGGTCCACCGGACCTTTTTGTCGTATGCTTGGCAACAAAGAAAATACGGCAGGATCACCCCGCCGTATTTTTTGTGTCTTTATTTGTTTTAATTCTAAAATCTTACGATTCTATTTTATGATTTTTACTCAGCTTTTTTTGCTGTCATCTTAGGTCTTACTACGAAGATTACAAGTACAAGACCGATTACTGCTACGATTGCTGCAAGACGGAATACTGAATTCACACCATTCTGAATATATGCAACATTTGTAGGATCTGCTGCTGTACTTAAGTTGTAAGCAGCTCCGAATACTGCTGCTGCAATTGTGTTTGCAAGTGAGTTTACGAAGTTTACAAGTGATGTACCTACACCCATATCAGCCGGCTGTAATGTTGCCTGTGCACTTGGTGTGATAGCTACGGAACGGTAACTCTCAGCAATACCTGTGATTGTCAGTGCTACGAAGTAAATGATGATTGATGTACTTGGTGTTGTGAATCCCATAACTGCCATTGGCACTGCTACGAATAATGTTCCAACTACCATAGCTTTCCAAGCATTAGATGCTTTCTTACCAACCCATACACCTGCCATTGTTGGCAGGAAGATTGTGATGATTGTACGTGGCATCTGAAGAGCTCCTGCTGCACTTGTGGAAGCTCCCATAACTCTCATAGCTCCGATTGGTGCGTATACGTTCATAGCACTCTGATAGAAGTAGCAGATAAATCCAACGATCAGAAGTACTGTATACTGTGAGTTTTTGAACAGTTTCAGAGGAATCAGCGGCTCTGCTGATTTTCCTTCAATTTTTACAAGTACAACTAATGCTACGATACCGATTACGAAACCTGCGATAATTGCCGGATTTCCCCATCCCATAGATGAACCGAAGTTCAGGGCAAGAAGGATACCTGCAAGTGCTACTACAAGTGCGATGATACCAGGAATGTCAATTGCAACTTTTCCTTCTCTCTTAACATTTGGCATATTCATACCAATCAATACTACTCCAAGAATAAGTGGTACTGCCGGCATAAGGATTGCAACTTTTAAAAGTCCCATATCTGTCAGGATACCTGCAATAATACTTCCACCGAATCCTCCGACAGCGATTGCTGTTGCCAGCATACCCATTGCCTTTGGAACATCTTTTCTCTCATTGATCAGACCAGCAATGATGTATGGAGCTGCTGTAAATGCACCCTGTGCAAATCCGATTAAAAGACGAAGAATCATAAGTGGTACTAAGGAACGTACAAATGCAAATGCAATACCGCATACTGCGCAGATGATTCCAGGAATCACTACAATATTTCTACGTCCAATTAAATCTCCAAGTTTTCCACCGATAGGAGTCATAATGGATACTCCCATTCCGGCAAAAATAGAGAACAGGGATACATATCCCATTGCGTTAACGCTCTCCAGGATTGGAGATGTCAGAGTTGCGAATACAAGTCCATACATTGCTACGGAAAGCATCATACAGATACATCCAATCTGAACTGCATTCTTTTTGCCCTTCGGAAGCGGAATTGCTACCTGTGGCTGTGTTTGTTGTTGTTCGTTTGCCATGATAATTACTCCTTTTCTCTCATTTTTCTTTAGATTAATTTATTTGTTATTTTTTAACCACTGAGTTGCGCAGTATGCCAGACAGCTTGGTCCGATCGGGCATACACCCTCATTAAACTGAACCTTTGGATTATGAGCTCCGTACTGACCTCTCTCATCCGGATATCCTGCTGACAGATACATAAATGTTGATGGAACCTTTTCTGCGATTGATGCAAAATCCTCTGAAGCACTTGCAGAAATTCCTGGATAAGGCATCATTCCCGGAATATTCATTTCCTTCATATATCCTACAAATTCATCTGTAAGTTTTGGATCACAGATAAGTGGCGGTACTTCTGAAAGCATTGTAATCTCAGCAGTTCCACCATAACTTTCTGCTGTCTTTGTTGCAACCTCTTTCATTCTGCGGACCATAAGCTCTCTTGCCTGCTTATCATTACTTCTGATTGTTCCTTTCAGTGTTGCAACATCCGGAATAATATTCTCAGCTGTTCCACCCTGGAACTGACCTACTGTCATAACGCATGCTTTGGTAGGATCAACCTCTCTTGCCATGATAGCTTCTAATGCAAGATATACATGAACTCCAATGTTGATCGGATCGATAGAATTCTGTGGATAAGCTCCGTGAGAACCTTTTCCTTTGATATCGATCTGGAATCCATCTACAGAATACATCATAGTTCCGTTGTCATTATACATATAGATTCCTACCGGCATTTTTCCTGCTGCCACATGATAAGCAAGGGCTGCATCTACCTTCGGATTCTCTAAAATACCATTTTCAATCATATTCTTGCTTCCCAGGAAGTTCTCCTCAGCCGGCTGGAACATAAATTTAACTGTTCCTTCCAGTTCAGACTCATTCTCTTTAAGCATCTTAGCTGCTGTAAGAAGCATAGCTGCATGGAAGTCATGTCCACATGCGTGAGCTTCTTTTCCTGTTGGACATGCAAATGGTTCTCCACTTTCTTCCGGCATCGGAAGAGCATCCATGTCTGCACGAAGCATAATACATTTTCCGCCGTGACCTAATGTCGCGGTAACTCCATAACCACACTCCTTAGGTTCCAGCCCATACTCAGTAAGCTTTTTCATAACATATGCCTTTGCTTTTGGCATATCAAGACCAACCTCTGCATTTGTGTGGAAGTAGCGACGATTTGCAATCGTTTCTTCGTTGAGCTCCTGAGCTCTTTCATAATAGTTCATATTGGTTCCTCCTTTTTATATGGACACGTAAATATACATTTACGCAAAACAAGGGGCAGACTCATGCCTTACACGTTCTTACCCCTTTGTAACCTGATTCAGCTGTGTGAAATTACTCCCATTTATTCTATTCACAACAGTCACCTTTTCCCTTCAAACCAATCTTAATTTCTGTAAATGTTATTTATGGAACATATCCAGCACATTTCTGGAACACTTCAAGAATATTTACAGAATACTTATGGAATATTTATGGCATAATTATAGCAATGCTTGATAAAATCGTCAATCATTTTTACACTATATTTGATAATTTTAATCAGTGATTGACATTTTGTGCAATTATCCCATATTTAAGTCAAAAAAACTGTGCAATATTTCATTTAGTCACTTGAATTATGCGCACATTTCAATTAGAATATACAAGGGAGGCGAGTACTATGAAACAAAAAATCGTGATTATCACAAGTAAATACCTTCATCCTTTTGTTGAAAAGGCATTTGAAGATTTTAAAGAAGACTGTACTGTGACCATTGCAGATTATACGAATTTTGATCACATTACAGATATTTATAGAAAATATGAAAAAACTGCTGATGGATTTATGATAAGCGGAACGACTGCCATGGCAGCAATCGAACATCATATTGGGGAATTCCAGAAACCAGTCATCTCCTTTCATGCTGACCTGATTTCTTTTTACCATGCCCTGGTCAAGCTTTTTCTTGAGCGGAGAGACCTGGATCCGACAAGATGTATTTTCGACTTTATGCTTCCAATCGTAAAAGATCCTGAGCACCCGGTTGAAGCCACTGCCGATTATCTGATTCATGAAATGGATCTTAATAATCTTGCTTTAACAATGGATAAATGGGCTAGCCAAAGTACAATAGTTGATTTTTCAATGGTGGAGATGAACATTGCACTTCGGACAATCGAACTTTGGGAAGCCGGCAAGATTGATATGGTATTGTGCGCTTACAGCAGCACCATGCCGCTTTTGGACGAGAAAGGCGTTCCGAACTACTTCCTATATCCGGTAAAAAATCAGCTGGAGTCCCAGATTAAAGAACTTCTTGCACAGATTAAACTGGAAAAATACAGAGAAAATCTTCCGGTTGCAATTGCAATTGCTGACCGCAATAAAACTTCCGGTGAAAAATCTGATGACAGTGTTCAGGATGCCGTCCAGAAAGTTGCAAAAGCCCTTCTGATCGATGCAGTATTTCAGGCTGAATCTGAAATTTATTATATTTATACTACTCATCGTGTCGCAGCTATGCTGACAAAAAATTTTGAAGTAGAATATCTGGATTCTGCATTAAAAAATGACTATGGCATTTCAACAGCAATTGGGTATGGTATTGGAAATAGTATTACTGAAGCAAAGAAGCATGCTGAAAATGCATTACGTGAATCCTGGAGTTCAACCGGAAGCTTCGTCATGAATGAGTCAAACCAGATTATCGGACCGCTTGGTTCTTCCCAGCTTCCGAGTTTCCAGCAGAATCTTCCAGACGATATCTTTCAGATTGCCGAGAAATGTAAGTTATCTACACTTACAATCCAGAAGCTGATATCAATTGTTAAAATGAATGGATCTTATGAAATAACTACAAATGAACTGGCAAATCACCTTGGTGTTACTGTCCGTAATGCCAACCGTATCCTGCGCAATCTCGAAAATGGCGGCGCTGCCACGATTGCACATACCCGTTCCACTGCTTCAAAAGGTCGTCCAGTTAAAGTATATCGCTTAAACTTATAAAAAGTATAGGAGCAAAACTGTCAAAATTGCAGGTTGCTCCTTTTTATTTATGTGAAATAGACATAGTAAAAGCGGATACCAACTATTTTATTGATATCCGCCCCTACTGTGTTGGTTCAATCATCTTCAATTGTTCCTTTCTCTTTTTCATTCTTTAATCTTCTGTGTTCGGTGGTCCGTACCTTCCTTTCATAATCTAGGGGGAGTATCGGTACTAAACTTATCTGCTTTTTCTTTCCCGATACACTTCAAATAACTTTATGAATATTTACAACTCGCGTTTGTCTTATATTTCATATCTGTTATTTGATGGTTTAATATTAGCATACGCGAGTTATTTTGTCAATATATTTGATTAATTTATTTATATTTTTTATCTATTTATTTTCATCTTTGCTATTTTCAGAATTCTTTTGTACTAAAGTCCTTACTTCAATCAGATTTCCGTCCAGATCATAAAAACGCACAACCTTCTGTCCCCAACTATAAGTCATCAGTTGGTTTACATATTTGATGTCCGGATATAACTTTTCCAACTTTTCTACAAATGCTTCTATATCTGATTCTTCAAAATAAAGTTCACAGGCATTATTTTCTGGAATGACTTCTTTTTCCAAAAAGCTTTTCCAGATTTTTTCGTCCTGAAGGACGAGCCCTTCTGTCAGAATCACGTTTCCATCATTGTCCAGTATCGTATCCAGACCAAATAAATCATGATAAAATTTTTTAGATTTTTCGATATTCTTTACAACAATCAACACATTTCTCAGCTTCATACACTTCTCCCCTGTTCTGTCATACGGATTTTCTTCACACTGTTATAAAACGAATCCTTCTTCTTTTGAACGTTTATTTTTTTAAGAATTTTTCCTTTACTCCGGTTTGATAATTCGAATCAGTCCCTTATCCAACATAAGCGTCCTATTCCATGGATTCAAAATCACCCCTTTAATCTCCGGTACAGTAAGCGCTGCATCAAATAGTTTATCTATATCTACAAGAAATGTCGATTTTACACTGTCTGCACCTTTCATTTCTTCATTAAAACTCGTAAATGCATACCACCAGTTTGCACCGTCGGAAGTCTGAATCATCTTCAGATTCATTTGCGTAGTTCCAATAGATGGCTCAACCGCTACGATTACCTGCCCTGAGTCCTTCATACGTCTTCGAATCACAGTCAGCGTATGTGCAAGCTGCTCCTGAGTCGCTTCCTTTTGCAAAGCCTGTATTGCCACCTCTATCTTTTCATTTCCTTGCAATGTTTCATCCTGTCTATCCATAAATATTTCTCCGTTTATAATTCCACCTTATATTTTTTTAATAATTCATCAATCTTTGCTTCGCTCAGCACGGTAATCACATGATTGGCATCGTAATAATCCTTAATATCCAGATTATTTATAAAATCTTCATATTCGATTGCCTCACCTTTTTTCAGCATCACATACCACGCTTCCACACCCTCAATCTGATTCATTATAACATACGGTTCCGTCGGAACGACGCTCGGCACATCTGCCACGATTGCATAGATACCGATTAATTTTTCTTCGGAAGTCTGATATACATTCGAAGTCGCATAATATACGTCCAACGACTGAATCTCATACAAAAATTTTTCAAAACTATCCAGGTTATTTCCAATCTGCTGAATTTCTTTTAAACTAATGGAAATGGGATTGAACACACCAAATATTTCAAATCTCCGATACTCATCATTTCCGATTTTTTCCTGTAAATCTTCCAATGCACCGATACTTGCTTCTTCATCATACTGTACGAACCTCTCATTGTCCTTCAACGATACTGTATCTTCTTCCCGTATATATTTCTTAGTGCCTACTTCATTACAGATCGTCGTAATCACATGATAAAATAACCGAATTTCACTCCTGGTCGTAGGAAGGCTTAAAGAAAGTAAAATATCTGTTCCGTCCAGCCATAGATCAATTCCTCTTGCAAGCCTGTTTTCATCATAAATCAGTGTATTCTCTGCCATTTCATTTCTGATCAAGCGGTAATTATCATCACTGACACCGTAAGCCAGACCCGTAAGGGCTACAATATCCTTCATTTCTAATTTCTTTTTAAAAAGTGCTTTCTGCTTAATCCTGACATTTGTTGACATTACTCATCCTCCCCTTATTCCGGCAAATATGTCTGCCTGCTGTCATATCCTTCTTTCTCGAATTCAGAAAATAACGCCTCAATTTTCACCGGCTTAACACAACTTTCTACTCTTCTTCATTCTGAAAATCTATATATTCCTGTGCAACGTCTCGGATTTCCTTCTCTATGTCTGTTCGTTCTGTTACTTTCTTCAATAGAGCCATATAGAATTCTCTATCTCCGCCTCCATTAATCAAACGATTCATCATAAAAAGCGTATGTATTGTCGGACGTCGTTCTATGGATTTCATTAGCAGTTCTTCATATCCGTGCCGATAAAACCGCTCCATATAATGTGTAATCTCTCCCGGCATACCAAAGTCTGTAAATGAGTGTTTTTCCATGAAGCCTAACAATGATTCTACTGACGATAAGCCAAGGTCTATTTTTCCTAATTCTTCTATTGCATCATCGAACTCATATGTTACTTCATCATCCTTAATGTACTGTTCCAGTTTTTTTATGACATTTTCCATCTCTACATGCATCTTATCTAGTTTCCCTTTTCTTTTAATTTCGATAGTTTTTCAACATCTTCCAAAATTCTTCAAAGTTCTCTGCAATCCAGTATACATTTCCTTCATCATTTGATTCTTCTTTAACTTTTCCAAATGATTCCATTTTTCTTCTCCTAAAATAAATCCAGCATATTATCCAGATATATTTCTTCCCTGATATGTAATTGGTACTCCGGCTTTGTCATGTAATAAAGCAAAAATTCCAAAATCAAAGCACTTCCAAGGCTCCGACCTTCGATTTTGAAATTCGAAAATCCCATTGGCAGATAGATATTTTGAATAGCATCAATTCCTATAAACCCCGGATTAGTCATTGCCTTTGAAAAACGGTAACCATGATTTATATCCGGCGCAGTACAGTGATGCTCCAAACTGTTCTCTCCCAGATTCTTGCGGCTGACTGCTTCGTAACAGCGTTTCCTGTCCTTACAGCCAAACCAGCAGCATTCATTACACAAAAATTCCACTTTATCTTTTTGCATCTGGGACAACGTATTTAACTTGTCGAAAGATTTATTCAACCTAAAATCCGGTACAACATACTGAAAATCTTTTCTATTCACTTCATTCAAGAACTGTTCAAAATCTGTCAACACTTTCGTTGTTGACGAGACAAAATACAGCCCAGGATAATTCTTTTTCAAATATTCCAGCAACAAATCTGAATAAACAATTACCCCGTTTTTCTTTACTTTAGTCTCTTTATTTTCCACATTCTTTTCAAATAATGCACAAAGTTCATTACACCTTTTATCTGACAAATGTTCCTCTCTAAGTAATGAATTGCTAAATGTCAGACGGGATGAAATCCCATATTCCTGCATCAATTCCAGAACCTCTTCCGGCTCCTGCTCTCCAAATCCGGCACGGCCGCCACCCCAGATACAGTCCGCCGGGGCTCCGTAAATTGAGCCAATCTCACACCAGTCATAAAAATATTCTCGATGTTTGCGAAATAAAGGCAAAAATTCACGGTACAATTCATAAAATTCGAACAGCCCCGGAAGATGGTAGTATGCTATACTTTTCTTTGTATTATACATTTTTTCCCAGATTCTCCAGCTTCTGAATTGCATCTACATCTTTTGCAAGTTCATCTCTTGCATTTGCATAATAACATTTCTGGAACAGCATATCCCATGACAAATAACTTGCCATGCAATCAAACTGCTTACAAATCAATTCGTATTGTATATTATCTAACGGTGAGCCGCCTACTACAATCAACCCAATCTTTTTCTCTTTCAACTGCAGTCCGCGGCAATAGCATTTATCGATGACCTGTTTCAACTGCGCTGTCATTCCCCACCAGTATACAGGTGTTGCAAAAAGAATCATATCTGCTTCCACCAGTTTATCAATCGTTGGATTCGTATCGTCCTGATCCACACAGCCTTTATGACATTGACAGGCACCACAGCCTTTACATGGGCTGATATGTAACTTATCCGGAGCAATCACCTCGATTTCATTCTTTTCAGCCGCTCCTTTTATAAATGCATTGATTGCTGTCAATGTATTTCCTTTTCTGGCACTTCCATTAATAATCACGATTTTCATAATATCTCTTCCTCCCTCTTTTCAATAATTGCATTTTAATTAATAGTACTTTTTAATTTTTCTTACAAAGCTTCAAAATGATATCTTGGTTTTCCGACGCTCTTCTTTCCGTATTCAATCGCCTCAGTCGGACAATAACAGATGCATGCCATGCAATGCGTACAATTTTTACTCCAGACAGGTCTCTCCTGTTCCAGGTGAATATTATTAAGCGGACACTTTTTTACGCATTGTCCGCAACCGATACAAGAATCATTTGCCTGAAATGCGTTGGCTTTCACAAAAAATTTATAGAAAATAGGATTTACCGGTCCACTCATAAAACGGTCATATAGATTATTACGTGGCAAGCAAAATTCTTTTCCATTTCTGATATATGCAATGACTTTTTCAATATCAGGTTTGGCTTTTGCTACAATTTTCCGTGCTTCTTCTGCTTTTGGTGCATCAAACATGGCAATATAATTCTCGGGCATGAGAATCCGTGCTGTTCCCATATATTGAAGTTTCTTTTGTTCTGAAAGCTTCCGATTGTATTTTGCTGCATTTCCTATCTCACTGCCACAATTCATAACAAACCAGATACGTTTTCCATCAATGAATTCCGTTTTATCAATCCACTCTGATACAATCTTTGGAATGCGCCAGGCATAAGTCGGTGTCACAATAATCACATCTCTGCCAGTCTGCAATGGCGATGTATCATTTTCTTTTATTTTCATGTTTAAATCTACTGTATTTTCCCGTATTGCCTCGGCAATCCGTTTTGCAATATATTTACTGTTTCCTGTTCCTGAAAAATAAAGAATCAAAATATAGCTCCTCCAAATCCTGATATTTTGTATCTATTCTGCGTCAGCTCCTACAAATATTTCACGATATCTTCCAGTTTTCGCTTCGGTACTACATAATCTTTATTCTCATCAAGATAATATTTGATATTTCCGTCTTTTGCGTCTTCCATTTTGCTTGTATGACTCGGATAACCAAATGCTACAACTGTATGAAGTTTCTGTTCTTCTTTAAGGCCAAACATCTTAGAAAGTTCTGCTTTATCGCACGCACCAATAATACAGCTTCCCACTCCATGGCTCCATGCAGCCAATGTCATATTGCTGATTGCCAGTCCGGCATCTGTATCACAATACTGCCCCCGATTGATATTTTCATTTTCTATAATTCCTATGAATAAGACCGGTTCTTCCCCGGCTTTCGGCTGCCCTTCCTCTTTCGGAAGATAACCTGCCCATCTCGTATGTCCGAATACTTCTTTTACCTTCTCCTGCGACTTCACAACAACATAGCTTAATGGCTGTAAATTTGCCGCACTTGACGCATAGCGGGCTGCAGTCAGCATTTCATCAATGATCTCATCTGATATTGGCTCCTGCTTAAATCTCCGGTAAGTTCTTCTTAGCTTTAATAATTCCATCAATTCCATATTTTTCACCTTCCGCTTTCTTTTTAATTCCGTTCATATATTTTCTTACTTCTTCGAATGACCGGATTGGTTTTTTATTCCTTGTTGGTTCACCCAGTTGCTTTGTCATATACAACGTATCGAACCATCTGGCAGCGTAATCTTTTCTTTCGCCCGTATCTCTCTCCAACATTTTTTCACCAAATCCATATTACTATTTTTTAATTCATAAAGAACTTTCTTCTCTCCATCAATTCCTGCTTTTGTGAGAATTATTTCTTTCTGAATATTCTCTTTTACTTTCCCAGTCGCTCTTGGAAGTAACTCTTCCAGTTTTGCCAAATGCTCCTCTGCACTGTTTGACTCCTTTAAAATTATAATTTCCGGCTTTGAAAAAAAACCATAACTCTTTCCTTTATCTAATGTTTACTTCATAATAAATAATTTTATCATTTTCCTATATGATTTACAATCCATATATACTGTATTAAGTTTTTATTGTCTATCAGGAGATATCAGTACATATGAAGAATTTATGATTATATTAACAGCTTGCAGTTTACTCATCGCAATTCTGAATTGTACATATAGAAAATAGCACCTTAAGCTCCTGCAAAGCTTAAGATGCTATTTCTAACTAATCATTACTTAACTTATTTCATTACAATATTGATAATCTTCTTCGGAACGTAGATTTCTTTTACGATATTTCCTGTCAGTTTATCTGCGATTGCTTCTTTTCCTGCTGCAATTGCATCGTCTTTGGAAATGTCTGTTGGTACTGAGATGACAGCTTTTGTCTTACCGTTGATCTGTACAGGTACCTGGATTTCGTCATCTTTCATCTCATTCTCATCATATGTCGGCCATCCGGCTTTGAATACGCTGCCTTCGTGTCCTAACTGCTCCCAGAGTTCCTCTGCTACATGAGGTGCAAATGGGGAAAGCAGTACTGCAGCTGTTGACAGTGTCTCTTTGTCAATTCCGCCTTCTTTCTTAGCAATCTCGATGAGCTTATTATTGTGTTCCATGAATGCAGAGATGACTGTATTCAAGCTGAAGCTCTCCAGACGTGTTGTTACATCATAGACAAGTTTATGACGCTCTTTGATCATCTCTTTCGAAGCTTTTACATCTGAATCTTTGCTGTCCATAACAAGATTCCACAGACGTTTCAGGAAACGGTTTACTCCGTCGATTCCACGGTCATCCCACTCTGCGTCTAACTCCGGTGGTCCTACGAAAAGCTCATACATTCTCAGGGAATCACATCCATAATCTCTTACAAGATCATCCGGTGATACAACATTTCCCTTAGATTTACTCATCTTGATTCCGTTCTTTCCTGTGATCATTCCCTGATTGAACAGCTTATGGAATGGCTCATCAAAATCAACAACTCCGATATCGTTCAGGAATTTTGTATAGAATCTGGAATACAGAAGGTGAAGAACTGCATGCTCTACTCCACCGATGTACATATCTACCGGAAGCATCTCGTCTGCTTTCTCTCTGGAAACCAGTTCTTTATCATTATGGTTATCCACATAACGAAGGAAATACCATGATGATCCTGCCCACTGTGGCATTGTATTTGTCTCTCTCTTAGCGTCAGCGCCACACTGTGGACACTTGCAGTTTACCCACTCATCGATTGCAGCAAGCGGTGATTCACCAGTTCCTGTCGGCTCATAGGATTCTACCTCTGGCAGACGAAGTGGCAATTCTTCTTCCGGTACCGGAACATTTCCACACTTCGGACAATGAACGATCGGAATTGGCTCTCCCCAGTATCTCTGACGTGAGAATACCCAGTCACGCAGCTTGTAGTTTACGGTTGCGCGTCCGATTCCTCTCTCCTCGATAATATGTGGTGCCTCTTTTTTCAGTACGGCAGACTCCATACCATTCCACTCACCGGAATTGATCATTGTTCCGACAGCTTCAGTATAAGCCTCTGTCATATTCTCAATCTCTTTACCATCTTTTGCAATAACCTGAATGATTGGGATATTGAATTTTGTTGCAAACTCGAAGTCACGATCGTCATGAGCAGGTACACACATAATAGCTCCTGTACCGTAATCAGCCAGTACATAATCAGATAACCAAATTGGAACTTTTGCTCCATTTAACGGGTTGATCGCATATGTTCCTGTAAATACGCCTGTCTTTTCTTTATCCTGCATACGGTCAACATTAGATTTCATAGATGCATCGTAAATGTATTTTTCTACTGCATCTCTTGTCTCGTCTGTTGCAAGGCTCTTAGCAAGTTCATGCTCCGGAGCCAGTACCATAAATGTTGCTCCGTGAAGTGTATCTGGTCTTGTTGTATAAACTGTGATTTTCTCATCTCTTCCTTCTACTGGAAAATCTACCTCTGCACCGTATGATTTTCCAATCCAGTCAGCCTGCATCTTCTTAACTTTCTCAGGCCAGTCAAGCTTGTCCAGATCATTTAGAAGTCTGTCTGCATATTTTGTGATACGAAGCATCCACTGACGAAGATTCTTCTTTGTAACTTCAGCTCCACAACGCTCACATTTTCCGCCTACGACCTCTTCATTGGCAAGACCTGTCTTACATGATGGGCACCAGTTGATTGGGAACTCTTTCTCATAAGCAAGTCCTTCTTTGAACATCTTTACAAAAATCCACTGTGTCCACTTGTAGAAGTTCGGGTCTGTTGTGTTGACCTCACGATCCCAGTCATAAAGAGCTGCGATTTCATTGATCTGACGCTTAATATTTTTAATATTAGCTGCTGTTGAAATCTCCGGGTGAACTCCCATCTTAATTGCGTAGTTCTCTGCCGGAAGTCCGAATGCGTCCCAGCCCATTGGATGAATGATATAATAGCCCTGCTGTAATTTATATCTGCTCCATACATCAGAGATTACATATCCTCTCCAATGACCTACATGAAGTCCGTTACCTGAAGGATATGGAAACATATCCAGGCAGTAATATTTTTCTTTTTTCTTTCCATTCTCATCAAACTGGACATTGACCGGATTCTCTTCCCATTTGTCACGCCACTTTTTCTCGATCGCCTTATGATTGTAAGGTATCTTAGACATATTGATTTCCTCTCTTTCTGCAATACTGCATCTAAAATAAAATGAAAGCCTTCTCATCTCCAAAGAGACGAAAAGGCTTGATTCCGTGGTACCACTCTTCTTCATATGAATTCTCATATGCACTCATTGCTTCTGTAACGGGAAGTCCCGCTCCTGCCTATGTTGTCCTTACGATAAATGTCTGACCTGTTCAGCAGAAGAACTCCGAGGCGAGTTGGGAGATTACGTCATTGCCTTGCACCCTCCGGCAACTCTCTGAAAACGATAGGCTCTTAATACTCCTCTTCCATGTCTCTTTCATATTCTTCATTATTATAAGAAGAATGATAAAATAAGTCAAGACTCAATCCGAAGTTTTCTGCCTTTTTCAACAGTCAGTTTTCATAAAATGTATTATTTCTTGCGCTGAAATCTGGCACTGATTATCATAATGATTGCTGCAAGTGAAATCAATACTGCTATGAAATATCCAACCGGCTTATTGTTATCTCCGGTTTTGATTCTATCCCATACAGTTCCCGGCTGTTTCTTTACACTTTTTACCTGAGTTCCATTCGTTTTAGATTTTCCAGAATCATTTTTCTGATTCGTCAATCCCGCCTTGTTCTCTACAATCTCGAACTTATCCTTTCCACTTGGTTCAGATGCTAATTCATAATCTTTATTCAGATTAGAAGTGTCCATGTAAATGTCGTAAAGTCCGACTTTTTCACCTGATTTACGGCTCAGATAAATTCCAAGTGAATCACCTTCGACTAATCCGTCTCCTTCTACTGTATAAGTCAGCGCCGGATCTTTCTGACCTTTCACTTTCTGTTTCTTATCAATCGCCACAGTAATTGCACGCTTCTTAATTGTAAGTGTTCCTGATTCCAGATTATACTTATAATTTGAATTCTGGTTTGCCACCTGCACATCTAATGTATAAGTTCCAACATGATTACCATCTTCGCGTTTCACAACGGAAATGTCTCCAAGGTTCTCCTTATCACTGACTCCGGATATTTGATAAGTAAACTCCGGAAATGTATTGCCGTACTGTGCTTTACAAGAATCCGCTGTAATTGTAACTTCTTTTGAAATAATTGTATGTGTTCCTTTATTGACCTTGATTGTACGCAGATAGTTTCTGGATACAGATTCCGGAACAGTTACTGTAATAGCATGAGGACCAATTGCTTCATCACTTCCGGCACATGCGATTGTATCCTGTATTGCAGCGATATCTCTCTGTGCTATATTCTTTGTCTGAATAATCACACTGTTCAAATTCAATTTCTGTCCATAAGTAGTCTCTGCGTTTCCGACTGTCACAGTCCCCTGGGCAACTGCTTTTGTGATAACCAGTGTTCCAACTTCTGATTCTGCATTATCATAGATTGCTACTACCCGGTACATTCCTGCATCTATTGGAGCACTTGAATTCTCTACCGGAGATACATCCGTTGAAGTCTGTAAAATGTTCTGGTATTCCAGCGCTGCTTCTCCAAGCTTATCTCCGTCCTCATTGTATGCGTAAGCAGTCATGCCGTGTTCATTTCCATCATATCTTGCATATACGATCTTTTTTTCGAACTGAATTGTATTTTTCGCTTCACCAATCGTATAAGTTCTTACAATTGGTATTGCCAAATAGTTACCGCCGATAATAGAGATTGTTTCAATATATTCTCCCTCTTCTTTAAAAGCTTCCGTTCCAGACACAATTTCACCTGTTGCGGTCTTACCAACAAAATTAGTTCTAATTCCAGGTGTATCTCCCACAGCATTTCCATCTACTTCAATATGACCACCAAAATCAAAGCTTTCTGCCTCTGCTGCTGTTAAACGGTTGTGTTTATTTTCAATATTTTGATTAAATGAAAGTTTTGCATTTGTCTTTTTCTGTGCAATTACAAGTGTGCCAACACCAATGGCTGTATTATAATTACTGTTGACTGTCACACCAGCTGCTGTGTATACTCCAGCCTCTGTTGGAAGTTCACCGATATGAATTGTAACATCATTTATTCCAGGAACAATCTTCTCAAGAATATTGATTACTTTTTCAATTCCATTGATCACTCCTGCTATATCGCTTTCAGAACCAATAATACCTTGAATTTTTTCAAACAATTCCGGTAACTGTCCAACTTTAATCGAAGTCATTCCCAAACTTCTCATTACCTCTTGTACAGATTTCTTTCCATATATCGGAATATCCGTTCCTGCAATATCATTAACCGTCACCTCGGACAAATCTATGCTGGCATATTTTTCACCAGATGCCGTAATTCCAACAATCAGCCCAATTGCTTTTGCTTCTTCTGGTGAAGCTGTAAATATTGGTGCTTCAAAACTTTCACCGTAAGTAATCTTCTGGGAATTTACAGATACTGTCGCATCACCTTTTGTAATTGTAATTGTTGCCGTTGCCACAGAATCTTTATAATCATCATCACCCGCATAAGACACTGTCAACTCCTGCTGTCCCACGATCCGGTTATAGCTGAGTGTCAGTTCACTCTTATCAACCGGCAATGTATTTCCATCTTTGTCCTGAACTGTAATATACTGAAGTAATTCCTGTTTCATCACATCTTCTGTGTTGTACTGAATTGTGATACCTTCCTGAATGACCACCTGTGTCTCAATTCGCTCATCGGAAATGCTCACGGTTGTTTCTGCCTCTAATGGAGCATACTGTGAATTTCCTTTATAACTGATGCGGATTTTTTCAGTATCATTATTTCCAAACTCATGTGCAAAAACTCCCACAATTGGTTTATAATCTAACTCTTGCCAGCCAAGACCACTTTGATACTGAATTTCAACATCATCAATTGAAATATTGTTGGGAATTGTATTTTCTTTATTAACAACAGTATTAAAAATGTTGTTCTTCAAACGTTCAACATTCATTCCTTTATGATAAGAAACTATTACATTTTCTTTAAGAGCAAGTACTTCTTTTACAACTTTTGGGCTGATAGTAATAGTAGCTTGATTCGTCTCACCTGAATACCATGAAAAAGATGCTGCATACTTCTCAAAGCTTAAATCGGAAACACTGGCTTGATCCACAGTTACACCTTCAATCGCATAGCCCTTTTGAGGTATAATCTTGATCTGAAAATTTTCATTAAGATTTACTCTTGTATCTTCATTTTCTATAAGTGTGTCATTAATATATACCTCTGCATTTTCTGTCTGCCCTATCTTTACATTAACATAATTTGTAGCAATGTATTCAACTTTTACAGTGACATCATCATCAAATATAACCTCATACATTCCGTTAGCGTCCGGAGTTAACTTTCGTTCTCCTTGACTTCCACCTGTAGCTGTTACTTTTATCTCATAGTTTTCTATATTTTTGACTGTGAATTTATACTTATTATCATAAACTTGAAAAGTGCTGTTTAATGGCACTGCCAGATTTTCACTGTTATAAACGACACCTTCTGAAGAACCATAGATATTGATTCCCATATTATAATATGCATGAATTTCTTTTGTGCCTATATCATTCCATTGGATACCACCAGTCCAAGTAAATGTTTCTTTCTGAAAATAATATGTTCCTGTATCAAATGTATATACTGGATTTCCATAGGCAATTGTCTTGTTCCAATTTTCTCTATCTTTACTCCAACGATAAGTTCCAGCATATGGCCAACTATCTCCTAACAGCTTTTTTAGCTCATTTTGTGTAATCTCACCCTTATGCCAATTCCATTGAGTTTCATCACTACTCAGCATCGCTGCCTGCTCACTCACCTGTGCATTCTGCTGATTGTCATCCGTATTCTGCTGTCTGGAAATTTCTTCTGCTACACCACTATTCTCTTGATTGTCTACTTTCTGAAAATTGTTTCCTTCAAACTGGTTATCTTTCTTTAAATCTGTCCCTGCTGGATTGTCTCCTTCGCCAGAATTTTGTTCAGCACCTGCCGGATTATCCGTACTATTTTGTCCATTTTCAGAATTCGTTTCGTTCTGCGCCCCATGATTTTCCTGCAAACTATCCGACTGCTGTCCCTGATTTTCTGTCTGTACACTCTCAGTCATCTGTTCCTGTCTCGCAGACTGATTTATCTCTGTCGCAAATGCCGTGACCGGAATATTCGTCACAGCAACAGTCAGCGCCAATGTGACTGCAAATAAACTTTCGCATACTTTTCGCTTCATATTTCACGCCTCCATCTTTTTATCATAGAATATTTTATCGTTATCTCTCCTGTTTTTCAAGCATTTTCAGTCACTTCGAAGTAAAAATGAATAATGGTCATATTTTTTCACCTGCATTTATCACGCTTTATAATCTGCCTCTTTTTTATTTATAGAATTTTCTAATAAGGTTTGCCCTTCTGCAATGAAAGTTCTACAATTCTTACTTAGATATAGTCTCTGGCAGTGTGTACATGATACAGCAAACAACAACTTTACTCCAGCTAAAAAGGATTATGGATGTGCCGAGACATTCTTGAAATTTTACATATGAAAATGAGGTTTTTGACAATGACTACTCATAAAGAGTTTTATTATATCCTGACTTTCAATACAACTACAGATGCTATGTGCGCAGACAAATGCGCGAAAGAAAACACAAACGGCATTCGTGCTGCACTGATGCCGCTTCCTCAGGAATTTAAAAGCGGCTGCGGCTTTGCACTTCGTTTCCTGGACGATAATTTGGAGGCAATTCTAAAATTCTGTAAGACCTCCCCATTTAATGGAAAACTTTTTAAAATGCATACAAAAAGGATCAACGGTCATCATCCCATTGATCCTGTTTCTCTTACCTCTTTTGACTTTTCTGAATAATTACAGTGTAATTACCTGATCAACTCCAGCCGGTGCCAGTGCTGCATATACATTCGGGAAGCATCCGATTCCTGCAGGTGCGATCAGCTTGTCAGCGATATCTCTCTGATAACAGCATCTGTCGCATGCCATAAGAAGCATCCCTGTCTTCTCGCTCAATGCCTGAAGTCTTGCAGCAATATCTGATCCCTCAACAAGCATATATGCATTATCGAAGAAGAACATCATTCCTGCAACCTCTACTCCGTGACGATCCTCCTCAAGCTGCGGAATAATCATATTCTCCAAAATCTCCCTTGCGTGCTCTGACTCAAATAAATAAGCTACTTTCATGTCTTTTTTCCTCCTTGGAATATAAATTTTTATACTTCAAATGTTGCTTTTGCCTCAATCAGTGCCCGGTCAATATCCGCCTTGATCACATCATTCGGATCCAGCTCCATTTCTGTAACATACGCATCGAATTCTGCAGAACTGCAGAAGAAATTCATAACGTTTCAGCATGATCCTGCCCAGTTTGCAAGTTCCCCTAATGGAAATGTAAGGGCATGCAGAGTCTTCGGTGCATAGTCTGCTACCTTTCCATCTACAATCTTTACATAGACAGGCTCTTCACACATTGCACATACTGAATGCACTTCTGTGTCCTGATGAAATGTAAATGCTGCTCCCATAGCGTCAATCGCACACATCGCTGTAAATTCACGGCCATCCGCCAAAGTTACACGGTGATTCGTCTCCAGTGATGATACCGGATAAATAAAGTTTACATTTTTTGCTTCCTCATCAACGACCATTCCATCTTTATCAATCAGGCACTGAATAATCTCTTCATATTCCTGCTCATCCATCTGAAGTACCTGAAGTGTAACTTCTTTATCGCTCTCCAGATTATATGGACGTTTATTATCAATGGTAAAATTAATGATATATAATCTTAACTCATTCTGTCTTGCAGTAAATTTCTGATGTACATTCTGTATTCCGTTCTGAACTACCTTTTCATTCTCGTTCTGTGTATTATTCTGTATATTATTGTCTAACATTCCCCAAATTTATTCCTTATTTATTAATATTTTTTATTATCTTTTTTCTTCTTATTATTTTTATAGATATGGTCGCTCATTCCATATCTGAATCTATGTCACATAATCATTTAAGCTGTCGCTCCTGCTGTATCTCCTGCCGGCTTCTTCGCACTCTCAACCCCCTGGATAAACTCCATAATGTCTTTGTCTTCCTGTGTATAGACACCACCACTCAGTGCAGACTTCAGAATCTCTGTTAATTGATCCACATATGCGTGATACTGTGGATTTGTGCGGTCTCTCGGTCTTGGAAGATCAATCTTTAAATCCTCAAGGATTTTACCATGGTCTCTGGACATTACGATGACACGGTCACTTAAATATACGGACTCGTCTACATCATGGGTTACCATCAGTGATGTTGTCTTTTTCTGTCCAAGAATATCCTCAAGCTGTCTCTGAAGAAGCTGACGCATCTGGAAGTCAACCGCTCCAAGTGGTTCGTCCATGAGAAGTACCTTCGGATCACATGCAAGGGCACGAAGAAGTGCAACTCTCTGTTTCATACCTCCTGAAATCTCATGAATATAATAGTTCTCATATTTTGTAAGCTGTGCCATCTCCAGAAGTTCTTTTAACTTCTTCTTTCTCTCTTCTTTTGGCACTTTCATCTTCTTCATCGGATATTCGATATTCTCACCGACTTTTAACCATGGGAATAATGCATAATTCTGAAACATAAATGCACGATCCGGTCCTGGTTTTGTAACTACATTCCCATTCACTTCAATAATTCCTTCTGTCGGTTTCTGGAAGCCTGCAACAATTGTAAGTGTTGTTGTCTTGCCACAGCCAGACGGTCCCAATAGACATACGAACTGCCCTTCTTCTATCTCAAAAGAAACATCTTTTAACACCTGATTGTCAGACTCACCTTTTCTTCTTCCTTTAAAATTTTTTGATATTCCCTGTACTGAAATTGACATTTTCTTCGACTCCTTCTCTAGTTTTTTGCTTCCAATGGTAAAAATTTTATCTGTTTCTCTTCGACCCATTCTTTACTTACCTTTAATTTTTCAGCCAGGTAAAACGGGTCATTCAATTTTTCAACTGCTTTATTATAGCTTTCTATAAAATTACGAAATGCTTCCGTCTGTTCAAATTCCTTATCTACGATCAATACATAAGAAATGTAGTCGTTATCTGAAAGAGGCATCGTCGGAATATCGCTGACTTCTGCCGCCTTTGTAATATCCAGAACTGCCGCATCTACCTGCTCATCTTCCATGGCATACAGAATACCTTTCTGTGTAATCTCATCAAATTCTTCAATCTGAGGATATGCAGCCTTTGCAAGTGCTTTTTCCTGCTGTCTGCCCTGCGTAATTCCTACATTTTTTACATCTGCCCAGTCTTTTTTATGAACAATAGTCTCTCCATTCATGAGAACTGGACCGTAGATTTCCACATCTTCATTATTTTCAATAGTATGTTTTGCAATATGCGGGCAATAAAAGCCTATATTAATCTCTTTGGCGTTGAGCGCCCACTGAGCAGTATTGCTGCAACAGTCCTGAAAAGATGAACTCTCCGTGGAAGTGGAAACTTTATATTTCTTATTTATTTCCTGTAATGTCTCCTCCATGAGCACACCGGATATATCTGCTCCGGATCCTACACGGATATCTGCATCTTTATTCCATTTCTTCTCCGCGGGCAGAAACAGTGCCGCGCCAATACCTGCCAGTATAAATACTCCGCCAATGATACCTATCACTCTATCAATTTTCATCTATACCGCTGCCTTATTTGTAGTCTTGCCTTTGATATATTTATACAGTGCATATATTGCATAGCAGATCAGAATCACACTGCTGATATGCTGTGCCCAGTCCGGGAAACTAATAATCATCTTATTTGCATACGAAATCGTGTGCTGTGTCTGGTTATAATCCAGCACTGGCGTAAATCCCGGCATCAAAAGGCGATTTGTCAAATATCCAACTATATTAGAAATTATAACAACCATCGCAAAGTACATGATCATAGCACGTTTCCCGATCATTTTGCTGATTGTCAGAAGTTCCGGAATATTCGTTCCTGCACCTGCCATTAAAAATGTAATTGCAACTCCAGGTGCCGCTCCGCTGGCAACAAGTGCCGCAATAAACGGAATATGTCCCACTGCACATACATACATAAGTGCAGCAATCACGGTAATTCCAAGTAGTGATACAAATCCAGGCTGTCCAAGATAATCCTGAATAAATGACTGCGGTACGACATTGAATATCAGCCCCGCGATTAGCATTCCTGATACGGTATATTTACAGATTGTTACACTTAATTCTGTAAAGGACCAGCGCATTCCGGATTTAATCTTGTCCCAAAAGCCCGGCTCCTCAAACTCAAGCTGAATCAATGGCTCCGGACTTACAGAGTCGTCTTCCTCATCTTCATCAGTCTCTAATGTGGTCTGTTTTATTTCCTTATTCCTCAAACCAATATGTAATTCATTTCCGGCAAACTTATTGGCTATCATACCGATGACCATCGGTGCCACGAATCCTGTAATCAGATAAATCGTAGCAATCTCTTTTCCAAGAAGACCATATGCCAGAAGTAATGCAATCGGATTAATCATCGGCGTGCTGGTCATGAATGCCAGCGTTGGTCCAAGATAAGCCCCGCTGTAATACATACTGATTCCAAGTGGAATTGTTCCACAACTGCAGATTGGAATAAACATTCCTGATATGGTTGTCCAGAATACACCGCTGATCTTTCCGGAACCAATGGCTGTCTTCTGAATCTTTTCCGGCTTCAGAAATTCGTGTAATAATCCGGCAACCAGAAAACTAAAAATAATCCAGGGAGAAGAACTGTTCAGCATGTTCCATGTAGATACTATAATCTTCTCCAAAAATCCCCCAAATTCAGCTAACATGTCTTTAATGCCTCCTCAAATGCTTTTCGTATCGCTGGTTTCGTCAGCTTTGTGACTGCTTTCTTTTCATTAATTACTACCATGCTTTTTGTAACTGCACCGTATTTCGGAATATAGTCAAAGTCTTTCCCCGCTTTGTAAATCTTTACATGGACTTTGCCTTCATACTCCTTCTCCAAGGCTTGAACCAAGCCTTCAAATACTTCGCATCAAGCACAGGCACTAATGTATTCAATTGATGGCTTTTCCATAACTTTCCTCCCATTTTTCCTCCAAATATACGTTGTTATTATATATGTAAACCAAATTTTTTTGTTCGTTTATTAAAAATATAAATATAAACAAAACGCAATATTTTATTCCTTAATAAATATATTTAATATTTGCAGTTTTTGGTATGATTCTACTGTATTTTATAAAAAAAAGTTAATAAATAGACGAAGAAAGGAGGCAGACAGATTTTGGGGAACAATAATGAAGCGAATCAACAGATCAATCGAATGCAGGCTGCAACCAACAATGCCGATCGTAATCGCTGGCGGAAGCTGGGGGGAAAGAACCGTAACTTCGCCGCACTAATCGCACTGATCATCATCTGCGGAATTTGGACGGTAGCTGCACACGTTGTAGCAAAACCTTTTATCTTTCCTTATTTTGAAGATGTAGTCAAAGAAGTCATCTATTCTTTATCAGATATGTATGTACTTCGCAATCTTGGAATTACGATGCGCCGAGTAATGACCGGAGCACTCTATGCATTTATCATCGGACTTCCGCTTGGAATGATCATGGGGTATTCACCTAAGATCTTAAGAGCTCTGTCACCATTTATGAACTCTTTAAGACAGGTACCGATCATGGCGTGGGTTCCTCTTGCAATTGTATGGTTCGGAATTGGAGACGGACCTACAATCTTCCTGATTGCGTTCAGTGGTGTATTTACAATTATTCTGAATACGATTTCAGGAGTGCAGGATATCAGCAAAGACTTTTACAACGCAGCCCGCTCGATGGGTGCAAATACACTGAATATCATAAAAGACATCGTCCTTCCGGGATCTCTTCCAGGTGTTATGACTGGTGTGAGACTTGCAATCGGACTTGGCTGGATGTCCGTTATATGAGCGGAGTTCATTGCGACCAGTGCCGGATTCGGCTACTGTATGGTGGAAGCTCAGGGTAAGATGCAGACTGAGAAGGTCATTGCTTACATGATCATCGCAGGTCTTATCGGATTCCTGATCGATACAATTATGGTTCTCGCTGAGAAAGTACTTCTCAGATGGAGAGCTCAATAGATAACATCAAAAGGCATGGACACCAGATTGCCTGTTATCTATCTGATGCCAGAATTTCAAATGTGGAATAAACTACAGGCATCAAATTCTTGAATGTTTTTTACATTTATATAAGAAGAAAGAAGCGTATTTCTATCAACTGAAATACGCTTCTTTCTTTTTATACATTCTTAATTATGGTAAACCCTGCAGGGGGAGCAGGATTTTTTTATTATAAGAGATAATCATATTAAAGTATTATCCTGAAATCTTCTGGCATTGCTGCCTGATAGATTTGATCGCACTTGTAATAGGAAGGGTCATAATCCGGTCTTTGTGATACAAAAGATAAATCTGTCTCTCTGTATTCACATTCGGAAATTCAAACTTCAATAATTTCCCCAATGCCAGAGAATCCTGAATTGCAAGACTGCTTACAAATGCAACTCCCATTCCTTCTTCTACACTTCTCCGGACCAGATCAGAAGATTCTGCCTGCATGGCTATCTTCAACGGCTTTGCATGCAGATTCAGTGCTTTCTCAATACTTTCATACGCAAGCTTTGTTCCGCTTCCTGATTCCCGCATAACAAATGTCTCTCTCTTCAGCTTATCAAGCGGAAATACCCCATTCAGACTCCGATATTCTTCTGTATTCGGTGTTGCAAGTACAATCTGATCTTTTAGAAGCGGCATACACATACATTTCTCATGATTGGTACGGATACTTCCTATTCCAAGATCTGCTTCAAATCTTAAAACCGACTGGATCACCTGACTGCTGTCTCCTTCCAGCATACGATAATCAATCTCGGGATACTTAAGTCTTGTCTGTTTCAAAATTCCAGGAAGAATATAATTTCCCGGAACTGATGAAGCAGCGATCGTTACAGTTCCTTTTACCTTTGCTTCCGTCTTATTCAAATGTGCCAGCGCCTCATTTTCTGTCTCAAGAAGCCTGACTGCATATGGATAAAACAGAACTCCCTCTTCTGACAATATCACATCTTTTGTTGATCTGACCAAAAGCTGGACTCCCAATTCCGCTTCCAGTTGCTTGATGTGAGTACTGATCGTCGGCTGTGAGACAAATGCTTTTTTCGCAGCAACAGAAAAGCTCTTACAGTTGACGACATTAATAAAACTTCTTATGTAATCCAATCTCATTATTATCTTTTTCCTCTTTTCCTCATGTCATACTTAAAATTGTAACTATATTTTAAATCTTTTTTTACAAAATGTCGAATTGATTGTTCTCATAGTCTTATCGAACCTGTCTATATTTTATTAACATTTCCAATAATTCTGTATATTTTTATCAAGATTATTAATATTCCTTTATATATCTTTTCATTTAATCAGACGTCTGCTATTATAATCACATAATTATTAACAATTATTAATATTTGTTTTTCAGGAGGAAAAAGAACATGAAAAAAAGACTTGTATCTGTACTTCTTGTGATGGCTCTCCTTGTTCCTACCGTAACAGCTTGTCACGATAGCAGCAAAGATAGTCAGGCAACAAAAGATGTACAGGCAACTGGATATGATCCAGAAGAAGCAGCCAAGAAATTCGACTTTGGCGAATTATCCGATGAAGATAAGAACTACACCATCGAAATGGGTTACAACAACTGCGACCATATGGTCGGCGCTATCATTGGTGAAAAGGCTGGTATTTACAAAGCTTTAGGACTGAATGTAAATGTAACAAAATCCGGTGAGACATTAAAAGCACTCACAAGCGGTGCTATGGACGTTGGATACACAGGTATCGAAGGTGCAATCCGTGCAGTAAACCAGGGTGCTCCATTCTCAATGGCTGCTGCGAACCATATGGGCGGATCACGTTACCTCGTAGTAAGCAATGACATCACAGAGCCTTCTCAGTTAGTCGGCAAAACAATTTCTATGACTGCAGAACCTGAAATTAATCCTGAATGGCTGACATGGTCCGAAAAACTGGGAATCCCGGCTGATGCTTCCAGCTACAATATTGTATCGATGGGTGGACAGGATGCCATGTTCGCACTGAAAGCCGGACAGATTGATGCATTCACATGCTGTGACCCTTACGCATCCATCGCTGAATTCGAAGGATTTGGTCATATTATGGGAATCGGCTGGGGTGGAGCTAATGTCGACTCTGACGCCACTGCTGATACATGGGGACTTTGCTGTATTTATGCTATGTCTAACGATTTCAAAGAGAAACACCCAGAGCTTGCAAGACGTCTTGTGTACGCTCATGAGATGGCTCTTGAATACATGTACACACATCCATACAATGCAGCTATGATGTTCGCAGATGGATTTGATGTAGATCCTTATGTTGCTCTTCGTACGATCTATATGAAGACAGTTGCTGAGGGACGTACAATCACATGGCACTTCTCTGAGAAGAACATTGAGAATTTTGAGAACTATTATACACAGTATCCACAGATTCCGGAAGAAGAGATTCCTCGTGTCAGTGACGTAAGTAAATTCATGACAACAGATATTTCAAAAGATGCTGGTGTTGATGATTTTGATGAATTTATCAAGAAGAACGTTGATGACAAGTTCCCACTTGGTATGACATTCGAAGACTGGTACAACGAAGCTAAGAAGATTGATGATATCTCCGATGATGAAGCAGTAGATATCTCCAAGACAGCTACATCTTATTTAAATAAAGACCTGAAAGATCGTCAGGCATATGAATAAGATATTCTTTAAACAAGTATTTACGAAAGAGCAGCCGCAATTGTGGCTGCTCCTTTTAAGTAATAAACTATTATTCAGAATCGTCTACTCTTGGAAAATTCATAATAAATGTTGTTCCTTTTTCCTCTTCACTCTGCACCTGTATCCATCCTCCGTGTTCTTCTACCATACGTTTCACTACAGTCAGTCCAATTCCGGTTCCTTTCCCATCTTTTTTCGTTGTAAAAAACGGTTCAAACACATGCTTTCGAAGGTCTTTTGGAATACCACAGCCATTATCTTCTACCACAAGCCTTACCATCTGGCCATCATCTATACTTAATCCAAACTGAAGTTTTATGCGTCCTTTTTTATCTCCGATTGCATGGATAGCATTCGTTACCAGATTCAGTATGATCTGATTCAGCGCTCCCACCTGACCTTTTATATAATAAGATGTACTGCATACAGATGTCTCAAATTTAATATTCTCCGGAATCAGCCTGCTTACAATACTAACACTGCTCTCCACGGCAAATGTGGCATTATACTCTGACAATACTCTCTCTGCTCTTCCCTGTCTGCTATAATCCAAAAGCTGTTTTGCCAGTTCTTCACATCTTTTTGCTGACATGTTTAATTCATAGACCTCTTCCGGCATCTCTTGCACGACTGTGTCATTATCTGATAATAGTTCACTATATAGCACAATCGGAGTCATAAGATTATTAAACTCATGTGCCAACGCTCCTGTTAGAAATGTCATCGTTTTCGAATGATTATATTTCTGCATCAGACTTTCCTGATTCTTCATTGCTTCATTTGCCTCATTGAGTTCTTTTTCATGTGCCAGTGCTATCTTAAGCTTCTCTTCTTCTTTTTGCTGCTTTAAAATCCGATATCCGAAAATTCCAACCCAGATCAAAATCAGCACACCAAATAATGCCAAATAAAAAGCAATCTTCACAATCGGTGCAGTAATATCCCTGTAATCTTCCACCACGCAAAGCACGAATTGAACCCCATTGAAATCAACGGTATTGTATGCCACAAGTTTCTGAGTCTTCTTTGGCGAGCCGCCTTCTACTTCATAAGACCATACAACTTCACAGCCGGATACATCTTTACTTGAAAATGAGATTTCTTCTTTTTCATTTCTTGCATCTGCCATGACTGTTGTACCATCAATATCTTTTACAATACAGTATCCCTGATTACCCACATTAAGATTAGAAAGATCCTGTTCTCCTTCATAAATCTCATCCAGATTCAATTCAATCTGAACATATCCCGCAATGCTGCGGTTCATATAGACTGCTTTTGTCAGATAAAGTACATATCCTCCGCTATATGTTTTCCTTATTGGTCCTGCAATAACGTGT
The DNA here is from genome assembly GCF_020560945.1 of Dorea sp. 210702-DFI.3.125. NCBI lineage: Bacteria > Bacillati > Bacillota > Clostridia > Lachnospirales > Lachnospiraceae > Dorea > Dorea sp. 210702-DFI.3.125. Next base: position 78,978 of record NZ_JAJCNF010000006.1, on the reverse strand, counting down.
CCTGGATTTTTTCCTGCCTCCTCGCAGGAATCTGCTTCCCAGTCTTGCAATTGACTAACTTGATCCAGACGGATATATTTCCCCTTTTCTCCAATCTTCAATAAACTTGCTTCTATACTCTCTTCGCTTGCCATATCCCCAGATAATGCAGCATATACGAGATTACTTTTCCCTTGAAAAGTCGCTTTTAAGCTATGCGAACTGACTTCTGCAATATTCTGAATACTTTCTTTTTCATTATCAATGATTGCATCTCGTACAGTTTGATAACAGAATACTGCGCTTAACAGCAACAGCAACACTCCGGTCACTGAAATAATCAATTCTTTTCTTTTCCTATTCATTATTTCTTCTCATTCCCTTATGGTTGACTTTAAATTTTTTCATAGATATAATAGCTTTATGTTAATATGTTTTTTCATGATTACAATAACAGAAAGGCAGGTATTTACAAAATGCCAGATATCTCGGTTCTTATTATAGATGATGAACCTTCCATTTTAAAAGCAGTCAGTATGACCCTTAAACAGGAACATATCGCTGTCACCTGTGCAGATAACGGCACACTTGCACTTGATATCCTGAAAGCCAATACATTTGACTTAATCTTACTGGATATCATTATGCCGGATCAGGACGGGTTTTCCATTTTAAAGGTGATCCGCAGCAGTCAGAACTATACTCCGGTCATCCTCTTAAGTGGACGTGGTGAGGACTCGGCTCAGGTCAAAGGTCTGGAACTTGGTGCCGATGATTACATTACAAAACCGTTCAGCAAAACTGTACTGGTGTCTAAGATCCGTGCCATGGTCCGGCGCACGAATCAGTATGTTTCAAGCTCCGATGAGGTGATTACCGAAGTAAAAAAAGGTCCTTTCGCACTGCGGATGGATTCTCAGACTGTACTGAAAAACGGAAAGGAGATATCCCTTACTTCTAAGGAATTCTCCCTTCTCTATCTCTTTATTGAAAATCCAGAGTACATCTTTTCCAAACAGGAGCTGTTCTCCAAAGTCTGGAGAAGTGATAATTGCGATGACAGTACCATCCTCGTATACATCAAAAAGCTAAGGGATAAGCTGGAAGAAGATCCTTCTCATCCAACTCATATCTGTACTGTCTGGGGAAAAGGTTACAAGTTCTGCATTTAGCAGCAGTCCTCCATTCCCTCTCCAAAAAGATCCACCGGTTGGCCGTCTATCATACGATAGATGGCATAACCTACGGCTCCTTTTTTTTCTCCAGTAATAATAATCTCGATTTCTCCTTCTTTATCAATGTTCTTAAACTGAATTTTCTGATTCTCTACCGGTGCAGGTATCGGATCTGAAAAATCATAATTCGTACTATCTCCTTTATCTGTTACAACAATTGTCCGGTTACCTTCTTCCATTTTACAGATTACAACAAGATCATCCAGCCCATCATCTGTCACATCTTCTCTACAGGCAAGTAATACTTCCGCTGTCGGATAAGCATTTTTAAACACATTCAGAATAGGATCATCTTCCGGAACTGTCTCTGCATAACTCGTCTCACGTATTGTCTTTCCTGCTGTCTGCTTGTCAATCTTGCTCTCCTCATGCTTGTTCTCAAGCATGGATCTGGCTGCAAATGCAATGACTACTACAACTACCGCAAGAATCACTTTTGCCCAAATGCTGTCTTCTAATTTCTTTATTATATTCATCTCTCTACCTTTTATATTATTTCCTTCATCTATTATACAAGCTTTAACGCCCCTGTGTTACAAGCCCTTACACATGCAGGTTCCAATCCCATTGCTACCCTCACAGAGCAACCGTCACATTTGACAATTTTATGTTCAGAATCAAATCTTGGCACATCATAAGGACAGGCTTTCAGACACAGCTTACACCCTTTGCAATTCTCTCTGACTGGTATTACAAAACCTCTTTCGTCTCTTTTTAGAGCTCCATAACGACAGACTTTTAAACAGGCTGCCTCCTCGCAATGCAGACAGCTCCTTGTCACATATATTTCGAGATCACTGTCCCCGCTTTTTTGCATCTCATATATTCTCGCTGGAACTGCGTATCCGTCAGCCTCATCATAATGTTGGTCCAGGCAGGCAACTATACAGGCCAGACACCCGGAACACCGTGCTTTATCACATTCTACTCTGCTCATTATTATGCCCCCTTTTTCACAATTCTGCAACAATAAGATTTGAATCCCGGAAATCCTGATATCGGATCAATGTACTGGTCATCGATCAAAAGATTAATGTCGTAATTCCCGGCACCATGATATACATTTACAGCACCTTGGAGGCAAGAAGAATTCACCACTGCCTCCATATCCATCTGTCCGACCGGAGTCTCAAGTGTGACCATCTCTCCTGTTTTCACGCTGTAATTTTCGGCATCTTCCGGATGTAATTCTACAATCGGACAATCCTCCAGATTTACCAGCCATGGCAGCCGATAGGTCCTGGAATGAAATAACTGCGGTTTTCTGCTTCCGGTACTTAATATAAGCGGATACTCTTTCATCGGCAATGTTTCCCGGAAATCATGATATGCCGGAACTCCTTCATGCCACTCTTTCTTACAGGCTTTAAGAATCGTAGATACGAACTCAATCTTTCCGGTAGGCGTATGAACCTTCATGATATCCTCTGTTGTTCTGGCTGGCATAATATGTTTTGCCGGCATCATACCATGTTCTTTTAACTCGTCCAATGTAAGTCCTGTCGGGCTTAACCGATCTTCCAGATATTCTTCATAAGTACGATACGTTGGATTGCCAAGTGTAAATCCAAGCCGCTTTGCAAGCTCTAAAAGAATTTCCATATCATTCTTTGTTTCTCCCTGGTTCTCCACGACTTTTGGCTGATAATAGACCATCTGTGGTCCCAGCAGTTCAACCTGCTCCCGTTCCTGTGTAACAGCAACCGGAAGCAGGATATCTGCATATTTACATGTATCATTCATATATACATCTGCACAGGAGAAAAATTCCACCTGTTTCATTCCCTCTTCGATCCGGTCCGGTCTTGGCCACATATGATGGTTCATTCCAAAGGAAATGAGATTACGGATTGGATATTTGCCATTTCCAAGGAGAAAATCTGCAATATGTTCTACCTGCAGCTCTACGGAAGTTAATTTGTCCCACGCTGGAAACTCTCCATAATTTACTCCTTTTTCTGGATGCTCGCGGTCTTTTTTTGTACCCATGAAAGAATCTTTCAGCACAGCTCTTGCAGGTCCCGGACCTGCAAACCCTCCCGGAATCCCAAAATTACCAGTAAGCGCCATCAATAGTCCGATTGCCCGTCCATTTTGCACACCATTTATATTATGTACGACTGGTGATGCCGATAACATAATGGAAGTCGGTCCCTCTGCTGCAATCATTCTGGCAGTCCTTATCATATCGCTTTTCGGAACTCCTGTAATCTCTTCAACTTTTTCAGGAGTAAAATCCATAACATAATCTCTATATTCTTCATATCCATAAGTATACTTTTCAATATATTCACAATCATGCAGATTTTCTGTGATGATTACTCTTGCCATGCCCAGTGCCAGTGCGCCATCTGTTCCTGGAATCGGACGAAGATGTAACTGTGCATATTCTGTAGTCGGTGTACACTTTGGATCAACAACAATCACTTTCGCACCCCGGTCAACTGCATGTAAAAATCCGGCACCGCCTTTGACAGAATTACTGTATAAAGGATTCACGCCCCATACGACCAAAGTCCGGCACCGTCCAAAATCTGGTGGAATCAGCATAATATTTTGTCCAAAATTACATTGATTGGCCATCATAAGTGCATAAGCACATGTACTGGACTCGGTTCCATAATTTGGTGTTCCATATTTATTTACAAATTCTGTTATCTGTGGTCTGAACCACTTCGGATGTCCTACATAGACCATCGTCTGTTCCGGACCGTAAGCCTCTTTTACTGATTGCATCTTTTCTGCAATCGTATCAAGTGCTTCTTTCCAGCTAATCCGTTCAAACTTTCCTTCTCCACGTTTTCCGACACGTTTCATCGGATATAGGATCCGATCTGGATTGTAAAGTGCCTGTTTTATCGCAGCACCTTTCACGCACACACGTCCATTTGCTCCCGGAAGTGTACAATTGCCTTCTGTTTTTATGATTTTTCCGTCTTTTATATAAAAATCTAAAAGGCAGTCTCCACCACAAAATCCACAGAATCCTGTCTTCACTTGAATTCCCGTCTCTTCTCCCGGAATCTTCGCTTTTAATAGCTCTTCTCTTGTTATTTTTTCCATAAATTCCTCCAATAGTTATAAATCCCCCATCTTTCTATCTTTATATTATCCTACGCTTATAAGCGCTTCGTCAAATTGGATTTATCTATATATCTATATAAAACCCATATATCTCTGGCAGTTTTACATTTTTCCTATGCTATCTTTAACTGTCATGCTTATTCTAAGATTATTCAAAAATTCTCATGGAATCGTCTAAAAACTTCTTTTTTCAGGTTGTTACTGTCTGTACTTTAGTGTATAATATAAACATCAACTATTCGATACCGGATATGCCCGGTATAATATTATACATAAAGGAGAGTTTGCCATGGTAAATTTATTAACTGGCCCTAAAGGCAGCGGAAAAACACAACAAATGATCGAGCAGGCAAATAAGCAGGCGAAAGAATGTAAAGGTAATGTCGTTTTTATCAAAAAGACTCATCGCGATACCGCAAGTGTTGCATTTGATATCCGTACAATTTGTATGGATGATTTTCCATCTATTACGAATACCGATGAGTACATTGGTTTCTTATATGGAATGTATAGCTCCAACCACGATATTGAGTGCATTTTTATCGATGGTATTTTAAAACACGCAGATATTTCCATTGAAAATATTCCAGGATTTATTGACCGTCTGAAAAAACTCTCCAAGGAATGCGGTATCAATTTTTATGTAAGTATCAGCGCAGAAAAAGCAGAATTAAAGGACATTGATTTGGATGGCTGCACTCTTTTAAATTAAATGGATCAAACAATGAAACAAGCGGACAGTCTATCTTAAGATGGACTGTCTGTTTTTATGCACATTTTCTAAAACGAATGAAAAGGTAACAAAAATACTATGAGTGATAACAATTCAGGAATCAAAGCATCAAAAAGACGTCAGATGGAAGCCAGACGCAGACGACTCAGACGCAGAAAAAGGAAACGTGCCATGCTGCTTGGATGCATGTTATGTACAGTCTGTCTGATTCTATTTGGCACAATATATGGCATCAGTCATCTGTTGCATAAACATACTGACACAAAAGAAGCCGTTAAGACTTCCCCGAAGCAGACAGCCAAAAGTAAGGACACTTCCTCTTCCAAAGAAAAAATTGACACATCTGCTGTAAAAACGCAAGAACTTGTCATTAATACAGACAATAACTCTGGCAAGAAAAAGAAAGGCAGTTCCTCAAAGGGACCTACCACCATCACTATAAGTTCTATGGGGGACTGCACACTTGGAACTGATGAGGGTTTTGATCAGTCCACCAGCTTTAATGCCTACTACAACGAATATGGCGCAGACTATTTCTTTAAAAATGTCCGTTCTATCTTAGAAGCTGATGATTTGTCTGTTGTAAACTTTGAGGGAACACTGACCGAAGAGACGAGCCGGGCTGATAAAACCTTTGCATTTAAAGGGCCTGCCAAATACACTGACATTTTAACCGGAAGTTCTGTGGAAGCCGCCAATATTGCAAACAACCACAGCAAAGACTACGGCACAAAAAGCCAGGAGGATACCATCGAAAATCTGTCAAACGCAGGCATTGCTACATTTGGCTATGAAAATGTCGTTGTGGTGGATGTAAAAGGTATCAAAGTCGGACTTACCGGCATCTATGAACTTGCCGAGCATGAGCAGAAAGCAACGCAAATCAAAGAAAATATCCAGGCCTTAAAAGATGCAGGGGCACAGATTATTATCGTTAATTTCCACTGGGGAATTGAAAAAGAATACACACCAAATGCTACCCAGAAAAAACTTGCACATCTGGCCATCGATGAAGGAGCCGACCTTGTCATTGGTCATCATCCACATGTACTGGAAGGCATTGAAAAGTATAATGGAAAATATATTGCCTACAGTCTGGGAAACTTCTGTTTTGGGGGAAATAAAAATCCTTCTGATAAGGATACGATGATCTTCCAACAGACTTTTACCATCGACACAGACGGTAAAGTTGCCGATGACGATAGCATTAACATCATTCCTTGTTCTCTGTCTTCTTCCAGTAATAAAAATGATTACTGTCCGACACCTCTTGAAGGTGATGAAGCAGAACGCGTCAGACAAAAGATAGAAAAATACAGCGAAGGGCTCTAAGCCTTCCGCTGTATTTTTCATTTTATTCACAAATGTTACTTAATTTTAAGGCTTACAACTGTATCTGCCTTCTCGCCTTTCTTATATTCCATCGTCACAGTCTGTCCTGCTTCACACCGGACTACATCAATGTAATCAACTACAGACACATCGAAAATATCCTCTGAACCATCAATCATCAGATAATAATGAGAAGTTCCATCAATGACCGCCTGTGCAATCTTTGTAATCTCTCCGGTGATTGTCTCAATCTCTCTGTCGTCCTTCGCTTCTTCTTTCACACCATTGCTTAAGAGCAGATTCAGATAATTGTCCTCACACTGACTCACACTGTCTCCGATAGCAACGATCTGATATTTCTGCACGTTTACCATGGCATATTTCTTAACCAGTCCCGCATCATCCTTTAATGCGATAAAATAAGTCGGCTCTCCGGATATATTAAGAAGCAGTGGAAATGTTGCGGTATACTTCAGATTCTGCACCTGTCCTTCTGCCGAAGACATAGCAGAAGCTTCTGTTGCTCCCTCACATTCATAATACTTTGTTTCCATTGTTCGCTGATTGGATAATACAAATCCAACATTAGACTGATCTCCGTTGACCGAAGTCACGCCTGTGTACATCCATACGTCATCGTCCAGTGCAAGATAATTGTAACCATCTGTTGTCTTCAGGCAGTCTTTCTGGCTCAGCACACTGTTGAAAAATCCATGTTTCAGTGTTCCATAATAGTCAAACAGATTGACAAGAAGATCCGCGGAATAGACTCTGTCTACCCACTCCGGAACATCTGTTGTCTTATAAGTCGTTGTTTCACCGGTAATAGCATTACAGATCACAACTTTACCGATCGTCTCACCACCAAACAGACCAATGTTATATTTTTTCACCGGTGCGATCCAGTATGGCACACCATCATCATCAATCTCAAAGCTCAAATCTCCGTAAATGTATGTCGGATGTGCAAATCGCAGATGCCGGTAAATGTTCCGGTTAAAGTACTCACTGTTCACATATTTCATGCCTTTATCCAGCTTTACAAGCTCTGTATTCTGATTTGCCATATTAATACGAATATATGCCGGTATTCCTTCTGAACGGTTCGTAAACCACTTAATAATACTGGCATATCGAAGTGGCGTTACACGCACCGGATTATCCTTATAATTAATCTGGGAATAGATGTCATCTGCCTCAAACTGCGAAACCATATCTACCATACTGCCCATCTTACGGTCTCCCAAAAGTGCGGCAGTATCTCTGTCCAGAAGCGGAATCTTATCAAAGGAAAGTTCTTCTACATCTTCTGTAAAATTTCCCTGCTCTACCTTCATCAGCTTCTGATATTTCTTCGCATTAACAATCGGGGAAGATAAAATACTTCCAATGAAATAAACTGCACCAAGCACAAGCAAAAGTATCACGCCTGCCCGGAGTATTTTGCTCTCTTTCAAATCGCTGATACGAATTTTCGCAGGATTTCTGAATCCATAAAAAAAGAGTTTCACAATTAAAGCTATTACGATTAGAAATAATACTGCTCCCCACGTATCTGTAGAGTGAATGTTGATTGCCGGTATAGTCACATAATAATAAATTGCTGCAACGAATACTACAATCAGGGCTATTAAACCTTTTGTTTTTGTTTTCATAACTTTCTCCTTTTAAAACTTTCTCTTCCATGCAAACATAGTAAGGAAAGTAAGGAACGGGAAGATTTCCAGACGTCCTGCAAGCATATCTATACAGAATACAATCTTTGACAAGATTGAAAAATCTGCAAAATTTCCGGTCGGTCCGACTGCCGAAAGTCCCGGTCCGATATTATTAAGTGTTGCCATTACAGATGTAAATGTCGTAGTAAAGTCCTGATTATCCAAAGAAATGATCAACACAGATACAATTGCCAGCAGTGCATATGCCATCAGATATACATAGACCCCTCGTAAAGTCTCATCGCTGATCTTCTTTCTATTGATCCGGATCAGATTCACAGATTTCGGATGCACAAGCTGCTTGATTTCACGTTTTACTCCTTTGAATACAATCATGAGACGTGACACTTTAATACCGCCTCCGGTGGAAGATGCACAGGCTCCAATGATCATCAGCAGCACTAAAATACACTGGGAGAATGTCGGCCAAAGATTGAAATCTGTCGTCGCATAACCCGTTGTCGTAATGATCGTTGATACCTGGAACAAGGCGTACCGGAATGCTTTCATGATACTGCCATACATCTGATTTGTATTCAAAGTGATCAGAATTGTTGCTGTCGCAACAATTCCAAGATACACTCGAAGTTCTTCATTTTTCCAGAATGCTTTAAAGTCTCCCAGGAGCATAAAATAATACAGGTTAAAGTTGATTCCAAACAGAATCATAAAAATTGAAATAACGTAGTCAATATATGCACTGTCAAAATGTCCTACACTGTCTGCATAATTGGAAAATCCTCCGGTTCCTGCAGAGCCAAACGCATGGATCAGACTGTCGAACAGATTCATTCCTCCAAACATAAGAAGAATGACCAGGATCATTGTCAATCCAAAATAAATTCCATACAGAATTCTTGCTGTCGTTTTGGTCTTTGGAACAAGCTTATCTTTCTCCGGTCCCGGAACTTCTGCACGCATCAGATACATGGAATTCTTCTTGTCCAGATTCGTCAGCATCAGAACAAAGACAAGCACTCCCATACCTCCAATCCAGTGAGTGAAACTTCGCCAGAACAGCATACACTGTGGTAATGCTTCTACATCTCTTAAGATGGACGATCCAGTTGTTGTAAATCCAGATACAGTCTCAAAAAATGCATCTACAAAATTCGGAATACTTCCGGACAATGTAAATGGAAGTGCTCCGAATAAGGACCATGTGATCCAGGCACTGGCAACAACAACCATACCTTCCTTTCCATAAATCACCTGTCCCTCCGGTCTCTTTCTTCCGGCTATTACAAAAATGCATGTCAGAATCACTGCCGGTATCACAAATGTCAGGGCTTCTTTTTCTTCCCCATATAATATTCCTACAAATGCCGGAAGAAGCAAGAGCAATGCTTCTACCCCCAACATTCTGCCCAGAATATAACGTACCATTTTTCCATTCATATCTTATGACTCCCTATGCAAGTATATCTTTGAAATCATTGATCGTGTGCTCTTTCGCGATCACAATAACACTATCACCGACTTCCAGATGATCGTCACCATTCGGAATGATAATTCTTCTGTGGCGTCCGATACATGCAATCAGGTTATTCGGCTTAGTAGGCAGATCTTTTAACGGAGTATTTGTGAAATCACATTCTTTGTTAATGATGTATTCCTGTGCTACAATCTTGCCATTCAGCAGTCGGTACATCGTCTCAATATTGGCACTGCTGTAAGAATTCATTCTTGCCTTAACGTAAGCAAGGATTGCATCTGCTGTCGCGCTCTTGGCAGAAACCGTACTCTCAATTCCAAGGCTCTCTACCATCTGTGCCCTTGTATCTGCATTGACCTTCGCAACAATTTTCTTGATCCCTCTTGTCTTTGCAAAAAGTGCCATCATAATATTCTCTTCATCCATGCCGGTCAGGGCAACAATGGCATTGGCATTCTCAAGGCCTTCTTCAATCAAAAGCTCCTGATCCGTCGCATCTCCATGAATAATCGTTGCCTTCGGAAGTAATTCACACAATTCCTCACATCTTGCCTGATTCTGCTCGATGATCTTCACCTGCATGCCAGCCTGTTGCAACTGAACTGCAAGATAAAAACATACATGACCGCCACCACAGATCATAACCTTCTTCACTTTCTCTTCCTTATGTCCAAGTGCACGGAAGAACGATTTCAGATTCTGATGTGATGCGACCACATGCATACGGTCTCCCTTTTCAATTACAAAATTACCATCCGGAATATAGACCTGCTCACCACGCTTGATGGCGCATACAAGAATCTGGAATTCATATTTCTTGTTAATCTCTGCCAGTGATAATCCCACGATCGGGCTTGTCTCAGAAATCGGGAACTCTACCAGTTCCACTCTTCCTTTCATGAATGATTCGACTTTATTCGCCTCTGGGAAAAGCAACATTCTTGATATCTCATTAGCTGCTGCCAGCTCTGGATTGACCGCCATACTAAGATGCAGGTCTTCCTTCAACAATTCCATCTGGCGATAATAAAGAGGATTTCTCACCCTTGCGATGGTATGCTTGGCACCAAGTCGCTTTGCCAGAAGACAACTGATCATATTCATCTCATCTGTAGATGTACATGCAATCACAATGTCTGCATGCGGCACATCCGCCTGTTTTAAAACTTCTGCATCCGCACCATTTCCATTAATACAGAAAATGTCCAGATTGTTCAAAGCTGCTTTCAGTTTCCCGGCATTTTGGTCAATCAGGGTAATGTCATAATCTTCTTCTGACAACTGTGTTGTCAGCTTATGACCTACCTTTCCATCGCCGATAATCACTATTTTCATTTCTTATCCCTCGTTATATTCTTCTTTATATTTTCACTGAATGCCTGAAAATTACTATTTATAAAACTGCATATAGGTATAGAAATTATAGCACTTTTAATCACAGAAAAAAAGCCCTAAACGGGCTTTTCTCCTGTTAAAACTTTAATTAACTTTTTCTTATCTTTCTATTCTTCAGCGGCTCTTTTTGCAATTTCTGCTTCTTGTACTTCTGAAGGTGCCTGTTCATAACGTGCAAATGTATATTCATAAGTTCCTCGTCCACCTGTCATAGAGCGTAATGTCGTGCAGTATCCGAATAATCCTGTCATCGGGACATCTGCTTCTACGATCTGATTTCCCGCGCCAACCGGCGTCATACCAAGCACACGGCCACGTCTCTTGTTAAGATCTCCCATTACATCTCCGGTGTACTCATCCGGAACTGTTACTTTCACAGATACGATTGGCTCAAGAAGTACTGGAGATGCCTCCATAAATCCTTTCTTAAATGCCTGGATCGTAGCAGTCTTAAATGCCATCTCAGAAGAGTCTACCGGGTGGTAAGATCCATCGTAAAGTGTAGCTTTGACACCAACAACCGGGTATCCTGCAAGAGGACCTTTCACTACAGATTCCTGAAGTCCTTTTTCTACTGCCGGGAAATAATTCTTCGGAACTGCTCCTCCTACAACTTCTTCATCAAATTCATAAGGTATTTCCAGGTCTCCTGACGGAGCAAAGCGCATCTTCACATGTCCGTACTGTCCATGTCCACCGGATTGTTTTTTATATTTGCTGTCTACATCAGACTGTTTGCGGATTGTCTCACGGAATGCAACCTTCGGAGTCTCCAGTGTTACTTCGCATTTGTAACGGTCTAATAACTTGCTGACTGCAATCTCCAGATGCTGATCTCCAATACCATAAAGAAGTGCCTGACGATTCTCGCTGTCATTGACTACCTTAAGTGTTACATCTTCTGCCATCATTTTCTGAAGTGCCTGAGATACCTTATCTTCATCGCCTTTATTCTTTGTTACATATTTCATATATGTATAAGGTTTTGAATATTCTGTCTTACCATAAAGAACCGGTGTTGTTTTTGTGGACAATGTATCCCCTGTTCTTGTTGCGGTCAGTTTTGCGATAGCACCGATATCTCCTGCAAACAGCTCACTGACTTCCACAGGTTTGTTACCGAACATCGTGTAAATCTTACCAAGCTTCTCATCTGTATCTGTATCTGCATTATAAAGTGTATCGTCACCTTTTAATACACCGGAGCAAACTTTAATAAATGAATATTTTCCAATAAACGGATCAACCATTGTCTTAAATACATAAGCTGATTTGGCTCTTGCGAAATCATAATTTGCTTCATAAATCTCATTCGTCTTGCGATTGATACCTGCACATTCTCTCCAGTCCGGACTTGGGAAGAATCTTACAATATCGGACAGAAGATTGGCGACGCCCTGTGCCTGGATATTAGATCCCATAGCCACTGGGACAATACTTCCTTCCATAACCTCTGTTCTCATGGCAGAACGGATTTCTTCTACTGAGAACTCGTCTCCTGCAAAATAGCGCTCCATATATTCGTCACTAATCTCTGCGACTGCTTCCAGAAGCTTCTCACGGTACATCTCCAGGTTCGGTTTACAGTAATCTGGAATCTCACATTCCTCTCTCTGTCCAAGACCTGTATAACGGCGTCCTGCATTCTTGATGACATTGACATATCCGACCAGTTTCTCATTCTCACGGATTGGCTGGAAATGTGGTGCAATGACTTTACCAAACTTATCTGTCAGATCCTGAACGACCTGTCTGAAGCTGGCATCATCCACATCCATCTCTGTTACATATACCATTCTTGGAAGATTGTACTTATCACAAAGTGCCCAGGCTTTTTCTGTTCCGACCTCTACACCTGCTTTACCGGATACGACAATAACTGCAGCATCTGCTGCACTGACCGCCTCTTCCACTTCTCCTACAAAATCAAAATATCCCGGAGTATCTAACACATTGATCTTTGCCTTTTCCCATTCGATTGGTGTCAGGGTAGTGCTAAGAGAAAATCCACGTTTCTGTTCTTCCTTATCAAAATCACTGATCGTATTCTTGTCCGTTACTTTTCCCATACGATTCGTTGCGCCTGATACATACGCCATGGCCTCAACAAGACTTGTCTTACCACTGCCCCCGTGCCCTAACAGGACAACATTTCTGATCTCGTCCGTTCTGTAAACTTTCATATTGGTTGCCTCCTTATATTATGTAGTAATTCTCAAGAATTCTTTATAATACTTCTTCCTGATATCCCATGTGTATATTGTACTAAACAAATCGAATTATTACAACTATTTTGTGCAAATATTATATGAAATATTGATTAATTTTCTAACTTTTGCTATGTACAAACATTTTTGCCTTAAAATTCAGTTTTCGCTTTGTTGCTTTAAAGTAACAAAGCATTGACAAATCATAAGTAAGCAAGTTACAATAATTGACAGACATATTTTTTGTCTTATGAAACACCAGGAGGTTTTACTATGAAAGAAAAGGTCGGCTTTATCGGTCTCGGACTCATCGGTGGTTCTCTTGCAAAAGCAATTCGAACCTACTTTCCGGATTACGAAATCGTAGCCTTTGATAAAAATAAAGAAGCTCTGGCACTCGCTACCCAGGAATCCGTCATTGATGTTGCGGCAACTACTATTGATGATAATTTTCGCAACTGTTCCTACATATTTTTATGCGCACCGGTTGCTTTTAATGTAGCATATCTGAAGCAGTTGACAGAATATCTGAACGACGCTTGTATTCTGACCGATGTAGGCAGTGTAAAAACTAATATTCATAAGGAAGTTATTAAGCTTGGCATTGAGAAATATTTCATCGGAGGACACCCGATGGCTGGCTCTGAAAAAAGCGGTTATGCCAATTCCAAAGCAATGATTCTGGAAAATGCTTATTTTGTTCTGACTCCTTCAAAAGAAGTATCTCAGGAAAAAATAGATAAATATGAGCAGCTTGTCTCTACGATCCATGCACTTCCAATTATTCTGGACTACAAAGAACATGACTATATTACAGGCACTATCAGTCATCTGCCGCATATCATTGCTGCAACGCTGGTCAATTACGTAAAGGACAGCGATACAAAAAACGAGTTGATGAAACGTCTGGCTGCCGGAGGATTTAAAGATATCACACGTATTGCCTCCTCCTCACCGACCATGTGGCAACACATTTGTCTAAAGAATAAAGACAACATTTCACAGATTCTTGCTTCTTATATTAAATATCTGGAAGAAGTAAAGAGCATGATTGATTCCGGAGATGGGCAGGCAATCTATGACTGGTTTGATTCCTCCAGAATATACCGGAATTCACTTCCGGGAGCATCGTCTGGTCCGATTAAAAAGGCATTTGAAGTATACTGTGATATTATTGACGAAGCTGGTGGAATCGCAGCCATTGCAACAATTCTCGCTTCGAATGGTCTCAGTATCAAGAATATAGGAATTGTGCACAACAGAGAATTTGAAGAAGGGGTTCTGCGTATAGAATTCTACGATGAGTCTTCCTCTAAGAAGGCCGCAGAGTTACTGCAGAAATTCAGGTATATTGTATATGAGCGATAGAATTATCTGCCCATGCAAAGGATTGCATGGCGAAATTATGATTCCGGGAGACAAATCCATCTCCCACCGTTCCATTATGTTAGGTGCACTTGCACTTGGCACAACAGAAATCACTAACTTTTTAGAAGGTGCTGACTGCCTGTCTACTATCGGCTGTTTCCAGTCTATGGGGATTCAAATTGACCGTACTCCAGAGAAAATCATTGTTCACGGAAAAGGCATGCACGGTCTGGCCGCACCAAAAGATATTTTAAATGTAGGGAACAGTGGCACAACAACTCGCCTGATGTCTGGTATTTTGTCTGCCCAGGACTTTACAAGCGTGATGTCCGGTGATGCATCTTTGAACTCCCGGCCAATGGGGCGTGTTATTACACCTCTCACTCAGATGGGAGCACATATCACAAGTGTAAACGGTGATCTGTGTGCTCCGTTAAAAATAGAGCCAGGCACACTGCATGGAATCGATTACACTTCACCGGTAGCTTCCGCACAGGTCAAATCTGCCATACTTCTTGCAGGACTTTATGCAGATGGCAAGACTTCTGTTACAGAACCGGCTTTGTCCAGAAATCACACAGAACTGATGCTGAAAAGCTTTGGTGCTGATATCACTTCCACAGTCAACCCTGACGGTACTGCCACAGCACATGTAAAACCATGTCAGGAACTATACAGTCAGTCTATCTGCGTACCGGGAGACATCTCCTCCGCTGCTTACTTTATTGCAGCCGGACTTTTAACTTTGGATTCTGAGCTGCTTGTAAAAAATGTAGGAATTAACAAAACCCGCGCAGGCTTTTTGGAAGTGTGCAGAAATATGGGCGCTGACATTACTCTGGTCAACGAATCACTTGAGGGAGGTGAACCTCGCGCGGATATTCTTGTCCGTACAAGTAAACTGCATGGCACAACGATAGAAGGTGCATTGATTCCGACGCTCATTGACGAAATTCCAATGATTGCCGTCATGGCAGCCTGCGCCAAAGGTACCACTATCATCAAAGATGCGGCCGAATTAAAAGTTAAAGAAACAAATCGAATCGACACGACAACAGAGGCTTTAAGATCCATGGGCGCTGACATAACCCCGACTGACGATGGAATGATCATTCAAGGTGGACGTACTCTTCACGGTGCAAAGATCAACAGTTATCTGGATCACCGGATTGCCATGACCTTTGCAATTGCAGCACTTAGTGCCGATGGAGATACCATCATACACGACAGCCAGTGCGTTGATGTATCTTACCCTGAATTTTTCGAGATTCTGGACGGATGCCGATAAAAGCGGCATCGTAAAACGCAATTTGACACGTAGTGCTTTTGCATTTCACTACGTGTCAAATTCATTCAGCTGATCTACAGACCCATTAAATGCTGTTTTAATATCCTGGTCTTATCTCTGGCAATTGGCAGGATCTGATCTTCATATCCCCGCATGCGCAAACTGAAGCTGTTACTTCCCCATGGGAATACTTCCCGCACTTTATCGAGATTTATAATAATACTTTTGTGAATCCTGAAAAACTGTTCCGGATCCAGCTTCTTTTCATATTCTCCGATAGATTTGTTTTCGCAGTATTCCCCTTCTGTTGTGTAAATCTTGCAGCCTCGGTTATATGTCTCAATGTAAACAATATCTTCCACATTTTCAATAATAGTTCTTCCGTCACTGTTGATTGCCAGGCGGCGGATGGGTGCCTGTTTTCCCTGGCTTTGTGAATCTGCATGCTGTACATTTTCTTCTTTCCCGCCAACTTTACACCTATCCAACACTTTTTGAATTCGCTTCTGGTCAAAGGGCTTCATTACATAATCCTCTACCCCCAATTCAAATGCCTCAACTGCATATTCGGAATAAGCTGTCACAAATATGATTTTTGCCTGTGGCTGCATATTGTGAATTGCATTTACAAGTACGGTGCCTGATATATCTCCCAGGTTAATATCGAGAAAGAACAGTTCATACTTTCCGTCTCCTGCAAGCTGTAATGCTGCTGCACCGCTATCTCCTTCTACTATTTCTGCCTCTTTCAGTAATTCCTGAATCTGATGCCTCAGTTCACTTCTTGCCGGTCTTTCATCATCTACGATCGCTATTCTCATGCTTCCTTCACCCCTTTATAAAAGTATAACTTCACAGTACTTCCCTTAGGCGTACTCTGAATCTGAAGTCCACGTTCCTCTCCATATACACTCTTCATACGCTTATGTACATTCTGAAGCCCGATGCTGCTTCCTACCGGTTCATCTTTTGCTATTTTTTCCAGTACTTCTTTTGGAAATCCTTTCCCATGATCTGAAATTTCTACCCGGTAGGCATCTGCTTCCTCAGTAATTCCAATATAGACATAACGGCATCCGGTCCGGTCAATTCCATATCGCACTGCATTTTCTACAAGTGGCTGTAAGATCAACGTTGGAACCAGAATTTCCATTTTCTCTGGCACCTCATAAGTCACCTGCATCTTCTCCTCAAATCTTGCCTTCTCAATCTGAAGATAATCTTTGACATGTTCCAATTCTTCTCTTAGCGGAACCATATATGCATCATAATTTAAATTATAACGGAAATAATCTGCCAGTGTAAGCAGTAGTTTCCTCGCTTCCTCCGGATTTTCCCTGCATATCCACGATATTGTATTCAATGCATTAAATAAAAAATGTGGATTCACCTGAAACTGCAATGCCTTAAATTCGGCTTGTGCAAGCAAATTCTTCTGCTGTTCCAGTTCTAATACCGCAAGCTGTGAAGATCCAAGCGTCATCAGATGCTGTAACAACTCTATTTCACTTTGTCTGTCCATCCACTGACGTTTCATCCATACCGTCAGACTTCCGACTGACTGATTCTTCACCCGAAATGGCACCGAACTGATTGAGTAATCCTGCGCTGTATGGATCCATTTTTTCTCTCCAGTCTGTGCTTCGTATTTGACAAGTTTTCCTTCTTCCATTGCCTGTCTGCAGATTTCCGGAATTGGATCTCCATACTTTGCCTGATAGAAAATTGCCTGTTCATCTTTCGCTTTGCACTGCCACTGTATAACCTTTTCCCGGTCTGTAAACAAAATGCCGGACCACTGCGTTTCCTTCAAGATAATATCGGATAGTTTCTTCATATTTTCTGCTTTATTCAACCCGCCATCTTGCAAAAGTGGAAGACATTTTTGGGAAAGTACAGACATCTTCTGGATCTGTCTGGAGCTTTCCAGATCCTGAAAAATAAATACCCCGTTAAAATTGGAAATAAATACAATCATCCCGATCGCATTCATAATAATCATTGGAAGTGCAGCATCTACAATTGTATCTACTGCTACTTCCAGTGATACTGTCATGCGAAGCAGGGATGCCATGTCACAGATTTCTGCAAAACATGCCAGCAGGAACAAATCCGTATATTTCCACTTGCCTCTTTGAAAATAAGGGTAGAATCCTGCTCCCAAAAGTCCGAACAAAATTGTAGCAAAAGCAGACCCTCTTGCAAATGCTCTCGGTGTCGAGAAGATAAGTACATATATTGCTCCTATGGCTGAAGAATATAATCCCACTAACGGTCCTCCAAGAAGTCCTGCAGACATTGCACCAATGACTCTTGTATTCAAACTGTAAGATGTAATCTTCACTCCGATGCAGGTCGATAAAATAATCAGGCCTGCGAAAATCATTGATAATATCAGATCTCCTTTCAACCCTCTTTTTTCCTGCAGAATCAATTTTTGCACTGTCTGGATCCTGGATAAAAGATTCGCTATAATCGCAAGCAATGCGATATTTACAATCAATGCATATACGATATCTTTGATTGACACGTATCCTTCCTCCTGTCTGTCCTTTACAATACTTTTCACAAATTATATCATGAAACTTTAGAAACAAAAACCCCCGACATATCGAAGTATGCCGGAGGTCTTTGTTATTTATGAATGATGTTTTTAGCGAAACGGCTAATTATACGACTGCCTCTTAGTAAGTAACAGTCTTCTTTTCATCGTATACATCACGGTCAAGCTCACCAAGCTTGCTTGCTACAAGCAGACCGATCATAACGTCTATGTCTACGTTCATCAGTGTACGGAACATTCCGGCGAACCAGTCAATACCAATCAGTACTGCAATACTTTCAAGTGGCAGACCAAGTGATGTTGCAAGGAATGTATACACGATAACGGATCCACCTGGTACAGAAATCGTACCAAGACACATCAGGCAGGAAAGAAGGATTGCCATTCCCATCTGATATGGTGTCATCTGAATTCCCGTGGACTGAGCCATGAAGAAGATTGCTGCTACATAACACTGAGCTGCACCACAACTGTTCATGGACATCGTAATCGGTCCTGTGAAATCAGCGACTTTACGGCTGATACCGAATTTTGTAACTTCATCTTCCATCTTAGTTGGAAGGCAGATAGCTCCGGAAGTTGTTGTAACTGCCATCATAGACATTTTAGCAAACTTCTTAGGCATCTTGAAAATATTTACCTTTGTTACTGCTGCTGTAAATGGTCCAAATAACAGGAACTGAATAGCATCACCAATCAGAAGTACAAGTAAGAACTTGAGCATCGGGATGATTACCTTAAATCCTGTAGTTCCGGCAACGTTAGCTAACAAACAGAAGATACCGATTGGAGCAACGTTCATAACAATTTTGATGATGTTTGTAATAACACCGTTAATTCCCTGTACCCACTCGATAATGTTACGGTTACCGCTCTCTTTTGCGTAAGCGCCCATAGCAACTCCAAAGAAAAGAGAGAATACGATACATGGAACCATGGAACCTTCAGCCATGGAATTAATGATGTTTGTTGGAACAAATCCAAGAATCGTATCCTGAATAGATCCTGTCTCAACAGATGAATTTGCTACATCTGCTGCACTTGCGATTTCAACTCCGATACCTGGCTGTAACAACATAGACAATGCTACGCCTAAACCAGCGGAAATAACTGTGAAGATAATGATCCATTTGAATGTATGGAATCCCATCTTACCAACATCTTGTCCATCGCCGCCACCAACTGCGGAAGCAACAGCAGACATAACAAGCAATACCACTGACATCTGGATCAGTCTGATAAAGATATCTCCGATAAACTTCAGGTTAGAAGCCCACTCGCCGACCAGTGCTCCAAACACGATACCACCTGCTGTAGCGATCAGTATCTGAGTTGTCAAAGATATTGAAAAACGCTTTTTATTTTCCATTTGTGAAACCCACTTTCTCATTCTTAGATTATCCGGTGCTTCTTAGATTTCATCTGCACTGAATATACCTTTTTCTCTGTTTATTATTAAAATGTGACTTTATTCAATGGGACGGCCGTGCCATATGTTTGACTATATTCTATATTTTTCACAAAACAAGTCAATAGATTCTGTTCCAAGTGTGGTTTATTATGCTTAAACGGTTGTTTTTTCGTTTTATCAGTAGCAAATTTTAATAGTTAAATTTCCCGTCATTTTTTTCTTCTAAGGCTTTGATCATATGATAGGTATATTCACAATATGGAACCGGAATTTCAAACTCTTTTCCCATACGCATCATCTCACCCGCGAAAATATCAATCTCTGTGTGTCTTCCTGCATCCAGATCCTGCAAAGTTGAGAACCTCGCCTCTTTCACGGTTCCGTGAAAGAGAAGTAAACGTTTTGGAAGCCGCACACCTTTTTTTGCTGCCACCTGAACCACTTCCTGCCATAGTCCAGTTGCAACAGCCCGCACATGTTCGCTATCTTTATATGCGCCAAAACCTACGCCAAGAATTGCCTGTGGAAGATTCTGGGAAACATTACTCACATATTTCAGCCACAGATCAGTCATAATATCCGGCACAAAATTAGCTCTTACAGAAGTTCCTTCAAAAAGATCTAACACTGCCTGTACACGTTCTGTCGGCTCCGTATGATCCTTCTCTCCAAAGAATACTCCTGCAATCCGGTCAAAATGGAGTTCCATCTGATTGCCGTCACGGACAGCATCAATCCGCATCAGAGAATATAACATATGCTCCATACCAATTTCATTTCCAATAATCTCCTCGCTGGTCACGCCATTTAAAAGACTTAAGACAATCGTATTCTCACCCACAAGTGCGCAGATATCATCCATAATCTCAGGAAGTGCAGTCTGCTTCGTCGCAACCAATACCAAATCTACTTTTCCCGCTTTCTGCGCTGTTTTCAGATTCAGTGGACATCTCGCACCGTTAATATAGATTCCTTCTTTTTCCAGACGTTCTTTCCGATTTCCAGAAGCAATTACACAAAAACGGTCTCCTAACTTAGCTGGAAGCCCATACGCAAAATATGAGCCTACCGCACCAACACCAATCAAAGCCGCTGACTTAATCTCCATATCACACACTCCTTCACAATTTATAAATTTTCCTGCAAAATCTATAAAACTCTGTCATTTTAGTTTTTTACCAGACCATGAGTCCTGTTCTGCAGTGTTTGCGAGCATAGTCTGGCTTTCATGGCACTGTCTGAACCTGTTTTTTAGGTGAGTTTGCCATGAAAGTCAGAAATAAGCGGCGCAGCAAACACCAGAAACAGGATTCGGTCTGTAGAAACTATAATGGCAGAGTTCTTAAAGATTATACAGCAATGCATTGCAGATACATGCCGCAATATTACTTCCACCTTTTCTTCCCCGCGCTACGATATAAGGTGTATCCGACAATTCCAAAATCAATTCTTTTGACTGAATGACATTAACAAATCCTACCGGCACTCCGATTACCAGCTCTGGTCGGATTTTTCCGGCACGTATCAGCTCATACAGATGAATGAGTGCTGTCGGTGCATTTCCGATTGCAAAAATTAATTTTTCGTCTAATTCACAAGCTTTTTCCATGCTTGCTACCGCACGAGTTGTACCGTCGCGCTTTGCTTTTTCTGCCACATCTTCATCAGACATAAAGCAGTACACCTGTCCCCCGTACTGAGCCAGTCTTTTTTTATTAATTCCGGAACGTCCCATCTGGGTATCTGTTACAATGGATGCTCCATTACGGATTGCTTCTTTTGCACGTGCAATTGCATTTTCCGAAAATACAAGGTTCTGCGCATAATCAAAATCTGCACTAGTATGGATACAGCGCTTGATAACCGGTGCTTTTTCCGGATCCAATACAATCCCACTCTGTGTAAGTTCTTCGGTTATAATCTCAAAACTCCTCTTCTCAATCTCAGAAGGAAGTACATTTTCCAATTCGATCGCCATTACTTTTCCTCCACATTTTCCTTCATAATCTCATAAATCCGCTCCATGTCCAGATGTGAACGAATACCATCAGCAAGTTTATCATATTGTTCTTCCTTAAATGACTTCAGATCTATGCCGGATGCTTTTTCCAGTGTAATCCCTTTTTTCTTTGCCAGTGCTTTAACAATTACATCGGTAACACCTTCCATATCAAAAATGCCATGGATATAAGTACCATATACATTTCCATCTGAGATACCATCCTCACTGATCTTACCGCTGACTGTATCCTGAATCCGGCTCATATGCTCCTTGGAAATAACTTCTTCCACGTATGTTGTCTCACCCATATGAATTTCATATCCTTCAAATGCTACATTAGAAAGCTCCGAAAAGATTCCTTCTACATGTGCAAATGTTCCATTTACTCTTGTCCGTGTTTTCTGTCCGGTAAATACAGTCTCCGAAGGCAGCAGTCCCATGCCCTGCATCGTTCCGCCGTCCTCAACCTGATCCGGGTCACATAAAACTTCTCCCAGCATCTGGTATCCACCACAGATTCCCCAAACCGGAGTTCCGCTCGCTGATGCTTTTAAAATACATGCTTCCAAGCCACTTTCACGGATCCATTTTAAATCGCCCATTGTATTTTTAGTTCCCGGAAGAATAATCATATCCGGGGTTCCGAATTCAGACACATTTTTCACATAGCGAAGGGATACTTCCGGAATATTTTCCAATGCCATAAAATCCGTAAAATTAGAAATTCTTGGCGTACGTATGACTGCGATATCCAGAAGCCCGCCACTTTTCTTTGAAGTGAAACGCTCTGTCAGACTGTCCTCATCTTCAATCTCCACATGAAGATACGGCGTTACTCCTATAACCGGAACATTCCCTTTTTCCTCCAGCATCTCGATTCCGGGATCCAGAATAGTCTTATCCCCGCGAAATTTATTGATGATCAGCCCTTTTACACGTTCTTTTTCATCCTCCTCTAATAGAAGCAATGTGCCAAGAAGCTGTGCAAATACTCCTCCCCGGTCAATATCTCCGACAAGGAGAACCGGAGCATCTACCATCTTTGCAAGCCCCATATTGACAATATCATTTTCTTTCAAATTAATCTCCGCCGGACTTCCCGCACCTTCAATTACAATGATGTCATAATTTTCTTCCAGTTTATGAAAAGCCTTCATCACATCTGGAATCAATTCTTTTTTGTATTTAAAATAATCACGGGCACTCATATTTCCCAAAACTTCACCATTTACAATTACCTGAGATCCAACATCGTTGGTCGGCTTAAGTAAGATTGGATTCATGGATACTTCCGGCTCGATTCCTGCCGCTTCTGCCTGTACAACCTGGGCGCGTCCCATTTCTAGACCTTTGTCTGTGATAAATGAATTCAATGCCATATTCTGCGATTTAAACGGTGCAACTTTGTAGCCATCCTGCTTAAATATCCTACATAATCCCGCACAGAGAAGACTCTTTCCTGCATTGGACATTGTTCCCTGTATCATAATCTTCCAAGCCATGTGATCAACCTCTCATTTTCTTCTTTTGTCCGCACTGCGATCCGGTAAAAACCTTCTGACAACCCTTCATAATTCTGACAATCGCGGATCAGAAATCCTGCTTCCAGTGCCTCTTTTTCAAGTCCTGGTCTTCCTTTGAAAAACAGATAATTGGCTTTTGATGCAAATACCACATATCCCATCATCTTCAAGATATTTCTCATATACTCCCGCTGACCAGATACATATTCTCTTGTCTGTCGGATATATTCTTTTGGCTTTTCAAGTGCTGCCACTCCCGCCATCTGTGCCGGAACGGACACATTCCACTGTTGAAGCTTCCAGGACATTTCTTCCAGAATATCCTGATTACTGCTGATTGCATAACCAAGACGCAGTCCCGGCATACTGAATATTTTTGTAAATGCTTTGATGATTAGTAAGTTTGGATATTCTCCCCTTAGATCTGACATCTCATATCTGTTTGGTTCATCCAGGAATTCTAAGAAACACTCATCCAATATGACAACTATATTCTGCTTTTTACAACGATCCAGAATCTTAATCAACATATCCCGGTCAATGGTCTGTCCGGTTGGATTATTCGGATTACACAAAAATATCATATCTATTTCTTCCGAAAGCTTATCCACATAATCTTCCCGAATCTGAAAGTTATCTTCCTCACACAGATAATAATATTCTACTTCTGCACCAACACTTCTTAGAGCTTCTTCATATTCTGAAAATGAAGGCGCTATCACCAGCGCTTTTTGTGGCCAAACTGCCTGCACTACCGCGAAAAAAAGCTCTGCCGCACCATTTCCACAGAGGATTTCTTCCATATTCACTTGTTCAAATCTGCTGATTGCTTTCCTGAGAGCTTCGCATCTTACGTCCGGATAATGCTCAATCTTTGCTACGCTCTCCTGTACCGCGCGTTTCACCGATTCCGGTGTTCCCAACGGATTCGTATTGACCGAAAAATCAATCACGTCCGGGTGACGGTAAATATCTCCGCCATGGAGTTTCCTTGGTTTCTTTTGCACTTGATTCTCTCCTTGATTCTCAATTCATTCTTGCCTTATTATGCGGTTACAATTACATTGACAATTCAATGCATTGTGCCTGTTCTTTTATACTTGTACAGTAAAATACCACAAACATACCAGCACTTTCACAACTTCAAATACCACTAATGCAAGTACTGCTGTCATATACAGTAATGTGTGAGATCTGCGGATATCCTCCGGTTCAATCTCCCGGATCGCATCTCCGATCGTAGGCTTCTTGCAAAGCTTTCCAAAATACCAGGCGTCTCCGGCAAGCTGCACATCTAATGCTCCTGCTATAACGGATTCTGTCTGTGCAGAGTTGGGACTTTTATGATTATATCGATCCCTCAGGAATACTTTCTTTGCATTTTTCCAGTCCATGTGCGTAATTGCAGATGCCAGAATCATAAGCCAGGCAGATAATCTTGCCGGGATATAATTCACTACGTCATCAAATTTTGCTGCTGCCGTGCCAAAATACTGATATTTTTCATTCTTATATCCTACCATGGAATCCATGGTATTAACTGCTTTATAACCAAATCCAAGCAAAGCTCCGCCGATTACCATATAAAAAAGAGGTGCAATAACACCGTCTGACGTATTT
Source organism: Dorea sp. 210702-DFI.3.125 (assembly GCF_020560945.1). Taxonomy (NCBI): domain Bacteria; kingdom Bacillati; phylum Bacillota; class Clostridia; order Lachnospirales; family Lachnospiraceae; genus Dorea; species Dorea sp. 210702-DFI.3.125. The sequence goes on along the minus strand of NZ_JAJCNF010000006.1, from coordinate 54,085 downwards.
TCTGCAACAGTTTCTACCGCAGCCTTTGTCACTCCTTCGATTGTCAGATTCTGTGTATCCCGTCCCACGATCATGGAAACGGCTTTTCTTGCCCTCGCAATATCTCCTGTCTGAATTTCCTGATAGACACGGTCACTCTCCACCTTCAGTGACTTTGTTGCAAGGATCTGATAACACATAAAGCTTTCCACTGCCAGTCCAAGATAAAAGGAAATGTGGTATGCAAGATACAGAATTCCTCCTGGAACTGCCATACTGACTGCCACCACGATTACGACTAATAATCCTCCTCCGATCCGCTCCCCCGTTTTTCCACTAGGGAATAAGCTTCTTATAATTTTTTCCACCCCTGAGATCAAATGACCGATCATTCTCACCGGATGATACAGCCACACCGGATCTCCAAACATCAGATCCAGCACAAATCCCGCCATCACCGGAAGAAACATCTGCAATAATAAGTTCATATCCTTCTCCGTTCTTCACTTGATAATCATAATAACTGCCGTCCGGCTGACCATTCTCATCTCTGGCATATCGGTCCATGATACTCATGATCGTTCCACCATGCGCCACAACTGCGACGCTCTTGATCTGATCATGTCTGCACTCCTTTATGACCTTTTCAAAACCGCGCACACATCTTTTTCTGAATTCTTCCGGATTCTCTCCTCCCGGAAATGTCATGGTCCCCCCACTGTCAATCCATGCCTGATATTCCGGGCAATCCGACAATTCTTTATAATTCTTATTTTCAAATATACCAAAATCACATTCCCTGAGTTCTTCTACTTCATAAAAGTTTTCTTTGAAAATCAATTTTGCTGTTTCCATGCAGCGCTTCATGGGACTTACATATACCCTCTGGACTTCCGGATATATATTTTTCTGAATATAACTTTCCAGTAATACAATTCCCTCCGGGCAAAGTGATTCATCCGTCCGTCCAATATATCGTTTTTTCAAATTGCCTGCCGTCATAGAATGACGAATTAAATATAGTTGTATCATTCCATTTATTTCCTCATATAAATCTGCTTCCATTTATCATAATTGGGGCTTTTGCTCCTAACATCATCCTACTTCTAGTATCAAAGATAAACTATTTGACCTGCGCCTTAATTACCGTCGGAATTCCACAGACAACTCTTATCACACTCTTTGCATCTTTCGCCAGCTCTGTGCAGATGCGCCCTGTAGTTTCCCGTACTTCTCTGAGAAATGGGTCCATCGGCACGATTCCATATCCAATCTCGTCCGTCACTAAAATCAAATCTGGATTTTTCTCCTTCAACTGCTTCGCCAGTTCGGAAATATCTTCTCCTTCCGAGAGCAATCGTTCTATATATTTATGAAAATGAAAAATTCCCCTGTACTGAAAGATTGCTTCTTTTTCGCACTGCTCTCCGTCTGTCCAGCGCACATCCGGAAACGTCTCCTTTGCATAGGCAAGTTTTCCCTGATATGCTCCTCCTATAATCATGATCATCTCTTTTCACATGCCTCGTCTTTCTCTGCGTATATCCTATTGACCTCGCATCTACTTTAATAACAATAAAATCTGTTCCATCACTACAACTGCCAACGCCATCAGAATTTCACACATTTGTAGGAAATACCCTGCCAGATCTCCGGTGACCCCGCCGAATTTGCTGATACACATGTGATGATAATACCAGAATACAAGAAGTGCCATAATCACCGCTGCTGCCCCGGACCATTTCCCCACCACAATCATGAGTGCACTAAGTACGATCAAATATATCATGAGCGTTCTTCGATTCACTCTTTTTTCCGCACTTTCTGAAAATGTTGCCACAAGCCCCTGTCCTTTTTTTCTCGCCTGTGGAAAACAGATAACCGAAAGTCCACTCAATGTACGCGACAGCATAAAGCTAATGGCGATTACTTTCGCTGCATGAGCTGTAAGCATAGAATAAATCCCCGCGTACGCTAAAAAATATACGCTGCAGGAAATAATTGCAAATGCTCCGGCATGAGAATCTTTTAAAATCTCCAGTCTGCGTTCCATCGGCTGATAGGAACTTAAAGCATCCTGTGTATCCAAAAAACCATCCAGATGAATTCCGCCAGTAATAAAGATGGGAATCAGCACTAATAAAATCGTCAAAAAAAGATTACTACTGCCTGGTATTCCAGAAGATAACGTTTCCTGCCTGTCAGCCAGCCAGCCTCCTGCCTGATAGACAACCCATGACGCCAGACCGATAACAGCACCCACCCACGGAAAAAAACACATCGCAAGCGACATATTTTCATCTGTCCATTCACTTTGTGGCATGGGAATCTTGCTGTACATAGAAAATGCAATTTTAAAACTATTCCACATTTTTTTCATACTACTTTGTAACCTTCCTATTTCTATATCCCATCATAGTTGGGACTTTTGCTCCAACATCATTTTACTATTCGCTCATTTTATCTTAATCGGGATTCCATAGACAACTTCTGTTACCTGATCTGCCATTTTTCCAAGCTCCTGATTAATCTTTCCGAGAAGTCCGATATATTTTTTTGTTTCTTCTGAATAATCCTGCAGATCACTATGCACTTCGTTCGTCACAATCGCCAATCGCTCCGTCTGTGTGTTCAAATAACGGATTCCTTCTACAATCGTCTCCAGAACCACTTCATCCTCTGCAAGACTTCCATCTTCCTGATATAGCACATCCGCCAGTAAATTGGAAACGCACTCTAACAGAATTCCTCCTATTTTAGCATTCTCCTGATTTTTTTCGTTCCTACAAGTTTTATTGATATCTAAGATACTTTTACTTCTCTTCCACCTTTGGATAGAATCATCAAGCGTCCTCAAATCTCCATAACACTCCAGCGTCTGAAATCCTTTTCCGGCGCGCATCTGTCTGTGGCGTTCAATCTTCTTTTGTGTCTCTGCACCAAATGGACGCATGGTCGCAATATACAGATATGGGCATATCGCTTTTTTTTCTTCGCTTTTCTCCGGTTTTCCGGTCAGCCACATTTCCGCATAGGCAGATTTTCCACTTCCACTGCCCCCGGTTATTACATGCATCATCATTTTATCCCCAGACTTTCTTTGAATATTCTATTTATCTCCTAATTCTTCATAATCGTCAATGTGAATATCGGAAAATGTACTCATTTTCTCATATACAGCCAATGCCATATCCAGTACCGGAAGAAATGCAACAGCTCCTGTCCCTTCTCCAAGACACATATCACAAGTCATAGATGCTTCCCTCCCAAGTGCCTTAAGAAGAATATGCATTCCCGGCTCTTTGGACACATGAGACACAATGATATATTCTCTGACTTTATTGCACATTTGCACTGCTGCAAGTGCCGCTACCGCTGAGATGAAACCATCCATAATTACCGGAACGTGGTAATACGCTCCGCCCAGATAAATTCCAACAAGTCCGGCAAGATCAAATCCTCCTACCTTTGAAAGTACATCTACCGGATCATCTGCATTTGGCTCATTTTTTGCAATGGCTGTTTTGATAGCACATATCTTTCTTCTAAGACCAGCACTGTCAAGTCCGGCTCCTCTCCCGGTCATTGTCTCCACTGATTCATCTAAAAGGACACTCGCCACTGCACTGCTGGTCGTTGTATTACCGATTCCCATCTCTCCGGTCGCAAGTATCTGATATCCTGCTTCTTTTTTCTCTTTCATAAGATGCACTCCTGTCAGGATTGCCTGAAGCGCCTCTTCTCTTGTCATTGCAGGCTCTTTCACCATATTCTTTGTTCCATAAGCAACTTTATAATTCGGTACTCTTGTATCACGAACCATACCAATGTCTATCGGAAACAGATCTACCTCTGCACTCTGACACATAATCGCGGCGCTGGTAGCTCCTTCCAGAAAATTCTCTGCTACAATTGCAGTTACTTCCTGTCCGGTCTGTGTCACACCTTCTTCCACGACACCATTATCTGCACACATAGCTATCAGTGCACGATTCTTAAGTTCAACCTCGGCATTTCCAGTAATTCCGGCAATCCGGATAATATGCTCTTCCAGCTTTCCAAGGCTATGTAATGGCTTTGCGATAGAATTCCATTTCTTCCGGGCAGTTTCCATAGCCACATTGTCCAGATTTTCGATTCCATCTATAATAATTCCAAGTTCCTCTTCCCTTGTCATCTATTAATAACCTCCTGCTTCTTAGCTTCCTATCCCTCTTGTCTGTCCTGACATCATGCCTGTTAATCTTTTTCTTTATATCTTCTGCACGCACCCGCAAATGCTTCTGCAACTTGTGGGTTTCCCATATAATGAATATGTGGATATCCTGCCAATATTGTATCTGTACTGATCATACACTCCCATCCCCTCGTGGACATCGGTTTTTTCGCTGTAAATGCATGACCACATTCTTCTGATTCGTAATAATGAAATTCATGTGCTGTAATGTTTCCAACATTATGACCAAAAACTGTCCCTTTGGATAATATAATATATCCAAACCTTCTCAGTTTTTCTGTCTTATAGCTTTTTCCCAAAAGCGCTCCGGCCATATCATATATTTTCCCGTCAGAACCTTCCATCCGTTCCTGCAGATACATAAATCCTCCACATTCAGCAATACATGGTACTCCCAACGTTACTGCATGGCAGATACTTTCACGCATAGAATCATTTTCACTTAATTCTTTCGCATACAGCTCCGGATACCCTCCATAAAGAACAATTCCCTGTATATTCTCAGGCAGGCTTCTGTCATGTATTGGTGAAAATGTGACAATTTCTGCTCCCAATTTTTTTAAAATCTCCAGATTATCCGGATAGATAAAACAAAATGCTTCATCATGTGCAACTGCAATTCGAATCCCTTTTTGCAAAGTGTCTGATAAGTTCAAAAGATGCTCTTTGACTTGTGTATCTTCCTGCATTGCTGATACATTCCGGGCAAGTTCTAATACTCCGTCCAAATCTACGGTATCTTCCATCACCCTTGCCAGATGTTCCAGCTTTTCATCGATTTTCTCTACTTCTTCCGGAATCTGCAAACCCAGATATCTGCTTTCCAGAACACATTCTGATACAACCGGAACATATCCATATACGCGGACTTTTAACTGTTCTTCTATCATCTGCTTCATCCTTGCATACATCATCGGGGAGATACGGTTTAAAATCACGCCCTTGATATGATGTTCTGTTTCATATTCCAAAAATCCTTTTACAACTGCAACTGCAGAGACAGAGACTCCTTTGCAATCTAAAATCAATATAGCTGGTGTATCTGTTGTATCTGCCACATCCCATGCGCTGGCTTCTTTTGAAATTCCGGCAATTCCATCATAATATCCCATCACACCTTCCAGAACACAGATATCTCTGTTCTTTCCATGAGAAAGAAGTGATTGTCTCACTCCTGTTCTTTTGCACATAAAGGTATCCAGATTGTAACTGTCGATTCCAAGCACTTTCCGGTGGAACATCGGGTCGATATAATCTGGTCCACATTTAAATGCAGCACAATTAAGACCACGATTTTTCAGAGCCTTTAATATTCCACATGTAATCATCGTTTTTCCGCTTCCACTGGATGCGGCTGTCAATAATAATCTTGGAATTGCATTACTATTTCTGTTATTGTCTTTATCATCTATGGGCTGCATATTTTTTCTGTTTAACTCCTTGTTCAAAGTCCGGCCGTATAATTAATCTAATTCAAAACTTACAACATAAATCGGATTCTGTCCTGTCATCATATGATAACTTCCAACTACTTTAGATTTTGCAATATTGACCTGCACGATTTCATCATTTTTAATCGGATATTTTCTGCAATATTCCAGAGTCTGCGCCAATGTCTCCAGTGAAATAGCATTTAATACCACTCTTGCCTGTGGATTCTTTTTCCTGATAAGCTCCAGAATCTCTTCCAGCCGTCCTTTACTTCCTCCGATAAATACACAGTCTGGTGCCGGAAGATCTTTTAATATTTCCGGCGCACTGCCTTCAATAACTTTTATGTTGCTCACTGCAAATTTTCTGGCATTTTCCTCAATAAGACCAGCTGCCTCCGGATTGATTTCCACTGCATAAACCTGTCCGTCTTCTGCCTGAATTGCAGATTCCACAGATACAGATCCGGTTCCCGCCCCGATATCATATATAATATCCGACTTTCTGATCTTCATTTTTGAAAGACTGATGGATCGCACTTCCTCTTTTGTCATTGGAACATCTCCACGGATAAATTCTTCATCATTCATTCCATGAGTCACCGCATTTTCTCCACCATATGGATTGGCAATGAGCACCGCTGCAAGATTGTCTCCATCATAATCCAGGAATTCTGACACATTTCCTTTTAAAATCTGCTCTCCCTCATAAGTAAGCTCTGCCCCGACTACCATGTTACAATCCCCAAGTCTGGCATCGATCAAAGTTTTTGCAAGCTTACGGACATCTGCTGCAGAACCTGTCAGTGTAAACGTATACTTATTATTTTTCACAGCTGCAAGAAGATTTTCCTCTCGTCCATGAATGCTGACAAGTTTTATGTCTTCCCATGGAATCTGAAGTTTTGCACACAAACTGGAAACTGTAGAAATTCCCGGTAAAATCTCTGTCTTTACACGCTCAGGCTCACCACTTTTTTTCAGCCTGTCACGGATCGTTAAAATCAATTTCTTTGCACCACTGTAAAAGCCAGGATCTCCTGACAGTACAACTACTATATTTTCATCTTGTGGATGACTGAAAATATAATCCGTAATTTCCTCCGGTTTGTAAGCTGCAAATGTCTGCTGTCCTTCTTTTACAACAGATTTTAACATACGTGATGCACCAATCAGTACATCGGCTTCCTCACATGCCTTTTTAACTTCCACAGTCATTGAACCTTCTGTTCCCATTCCGATTCCTGCAAGCGTCACTTTTTGCATTGTTTTGAAATGATACTCTTCTTTTAACAGATCAATGATTTCTTCGTAAGTATATCCGGACTCTTCTTTCTGACGGCCCAGAACGATGATTTTCACACCAGCCTTTTTCGCTGCATTATATTTTTGCAGGAACCCGCCAATATTTCCCGAATCCTTTGTCACCATATAAGAAATGTCATAGCTCTTCATAATTGCATAATTCATTTCCACCGAAAATGGTCCCTGCATACAGATCAGATTCTTTCCGGTAAACCCAAGCTGTTCACACTTATGTGCCACTTTCGCTGTTGAAAGCACTCTCGCATAAACACGTTTTTTGTAATCTGTGAGATTCTGAAAAGCTGCCAGTTCTTTACTTCCTGTCGTTGCCAGAATATTTCCTGTCGTCTGCTCCAGATATTCAATTGCCTCTTCCATGCTATCCACATAAATGCAATCTGACTTTTCAGCTCCTGTATCCCTTAAAATCCTCAAATATGGAACTCCGGCTTTTTCACATGCATTTTGCAGGTTTTCTGTCACTTCTATCGCATAAGGGTGAGTCGCATCCACTACATATGAAGGATGATATTCATTGATAAATTCTATCATCTGATTTTCATCCATCCGTTCATGTGTTGTTGTAATATTACTTCCCTCTGGCAGCAGACTCTCTCCATATTCTGTTGCCACGCAGACATGAACACTGACTTCCCTTTTTACTAAAAATTCTGCCAGCCGTCTTCCTTCTGTTGTTCCTGCATATATTAAAATTTTATTTTCTGTCATATCGATATCCCCTTGGTGTAACCATTTTATCTTTAATTATTTTTGTCATTTTATTCCCTATATAAACGGTAGAAAACATATCTACCTCGGTATTTCGTAGCTCTTTCAGTGTCAGTATGTTCATACTTTCTTCTTCTCTTGCAATATTTCTCACAATACCGCATATAATACTTTCTTCTTTGTACTCAAGCAAAATATCACAAGCCCTTGCAAGATAATCTTTTCTCTTTTTGCTGGAAGGATTATATAAAGCAATCAGAAAATCCGCCTGTGCTGCCGCCCGAAGTCTCTTTTCAATCAGTTCCCACGGTGTCAGAAGATCACTTAAACTGATCATACAGCAATCGTGTCCAAGAGGTGCACCAAGCACTGCTGCTCCCCCCATTGCTGCTGTCACACCCGGAAGAACCTCGATCTCGACTTCCGGATATTCTTCTCCGATTTCATACATGAGTCCTGCCATTCCGTAAATCCCGGAATCACCACTGCACACCATAGCTGTCACACGCCCTTTTTTTGCCTCTTCAAATGCCAGTCGGCATCGCTCCGGCTCCTTTCTCATCGGCGTTGTCATAAATTCCTTTTCCGGAAAATATTTTTTCATAAGATCTACATATACTGTATACCCGACAATCACATCACAGCCCTTTAGCGCTTCCACCGCTGCAACCGTCATCTGCTCATAAGCACCAGGTCCCATTCCAATCACATATACTTTATTCAAAATCCACACTCCATTTCTCCACTGCCACAGCAACTGTCACTCCTTCATGCGCTGTCTTGTGTACCAGAATTTTCTCCCCTCCGGCACACATAGCACTTCTTTCACACACATTATCAACACCTGTGGTCTGTTTTACAAATTCAGATCCTGTAAATGTCCCTTCTGCCTGTTCCAGCTCTTCTTTCGAAAATGTCTGAAACGGTATGTCATATTTTTCACAGTATGTACATAGTCCAGGCTCTTCCTTCTTTAAATCAATGCTTGCTGCAAGTTTCACTGCTTCCGGAAAAATCCCATAATCCTCAAGCACCTGTGTTACATGCTTTTCAATCTTTTCAGCATCAGTTCCTTTCTTACAGCCAATCCCTAAAACCACAGCTTTAGGAATCAAATACAACACCTGTGTTCCGCTTCCTGCAGGTGCATCGTTTTTACAGATTCCTATGTGAATCTTTAAAGCCCTTGAATCACATCTGTCTGACTCATGTATGAATTTTAATTCTTTTGGAATCTGTCCTATGACAGAGCATTCTGGTTCTATCTCTGCTAAAACTTGTTTGCCAGCCAAAATATCTGCAGATACGAGTTTTGCCAGTTTCATATCTTCTATATATAATCTATTTTTCTTTGCAAATATGTCAACCGCCCACTTCTGATTCAAATCTGTTGCTGTTGTGATCACGGCCTCCATGGAAAGCATTTGACTGAGTTTTTCTGCAAGTTCATTGGCACCTCCAATGTGTCCGGACAAGATTGGAATACAGTATTTTCCAAGCTCATCTATAACCAGTACAGCCGGGTCTTCTTTTTTGGACACTACAAATGATGCAACTGCCCGAACTGCAATTCCTGCTGCACCTACATAGATCAAAACATCAGATACTTTCCAATGTTCTCCGGTCCATTCTTTCAGGCTTCCCTCATAAGAATCTGCCTCTTCTTTACATTTGACATTCTCTGCTACAAGCCAGTCTTCTGCCGACAAAGCTTTCCTGACTTTTCCAGCCGTCTTTCTTCCGTTTGCAGTAAAGCTCAGAATTGCAGCTTTCATCTAAGAATCACTTCCTTTCCGGAATTCAGTTGTGAATCCCGGATCATACAACTTTGACCGTTCATAATGGCTGTGAGTCACTACATTTCCCACAAGGATCAGTGCAGTCTTTGTAATCTGATGTTTCCTTGCTGTCTCCACAAGTGTATCTATCGTACATACATATGCCTCTTCCTCCGGCCATGTTGCTTTGTACACAATTGCTGCCGGCGTATCTGGTGCATATCCTCCGGCAAGCAGTTCTTTTACCAGCTTTTCCAAAAGTCCTGTACTTAAGAAAAGAACCATCGTTGCACCATGTGCAGCAAAACTCATGATCTTTTCCCGCTCAGGAACCGGAGTCCTTCCTTCCGTTCGTGTAATAATAACACTCTGTGACACCTCCGGAAGAGTATATTCCAGATTCAGTGCTGCCGCCGCTCCACAAAATGAGCTGACTCCAGGGCAGGAATCATAATCAATTCCTTTTTCATCAAGAATGTCCATCTGCTCACGGATTGCACCGTAAAGACAAGGATCACCCGTATGAAGTCGTACGGTCATCTTATCTTCTTTTTCTGACTTTATCATAACCTCTATGACTTCTTCCAGTGTCATATAGGCACTATTATAAACTTCGCAGCCTTCCTTTGCATATTCCAGCAGTCCTTTATTGACCAGTGATCCAGCATAAATGATTACATCTGCTTCTTTAAGATATCGTTGTCCTCTTACCGTAATCAAATCGACCGCTCCCGGTCCTGCTCCTACAAAATGTATCATTGATTTTCTTCCTCCCACAAATGCATCAAAGTATCTACCTTACTTGTTTTTCCCAAAATTCCATACACATTTGAATATAAAATTGCCCCAACAGGCATCTGATCTGCCATGCGGTATTCCATATATTTTTCAATGGATCTCATGATTTGCCCGATTGTAGCTTCTCGCTCTTCTTCACTTAAAAGTGCAAGCGCATCATCGGTCGTCACGCAATCCAGAACCGCTCTGGCACGATCTGCGGAAAATCCAGCCCGTAGCATTGCCGTTGCCAAAAGATCCATACGGCAGTCTGCCCATCTGGAATGCGTATTCATCACTCCACCTGATACTTTGATCAGCTTTCCGATATGTCCGGCAAGTACAAGCCCTTGAAACTTACAATCTGCTGCCATATCCATGCTCTGCCCTATATAATTACTGCATTTTACTACATCTTTATCCTGAATTCCATATGCTTCCCGCAGAAAATCCAGCCCATAATTTCCTGGCGCCATAATGAGATAGTTCTTTCCCCCTGCACGCCTGACCTTCATCTCTAATTCAATCGTATCAAGCAGAGCCTGTTCACTCATCGGCTCCACGATTCCACTTGTTCCCAAAACAGAAATACCGCCTTCAATTCCAAGTCTCGGATTAAATGTTTTCTTTGCCAGTTCTACTCCCTGCGGAATGGATATCTCTATTTTAATTCCGCCGTCGTACCCATACATTTCACACGCCTCTTCGACTTCTCTTAAAATCATCTGTCTCGGCACTCGATTAATTGCAGCATTTCCTACAGGCTGATCCAATCCGGGCTTCGTCACCCTGCCGACTCCAATGCCTCCGTCCAGGACTATACCAGATTTTATTCTGCTTACTTTACTGTATACTAAAATTCCATTTGTAATATCTGGATCATCTCCACTGTCTTTTCGTACTGCGCAGGAAACAGATTCTATATCCGGATTACTTTTATTATATTTATTAAATTCTTTTTGAGCCTCAGCGATCTTCAGTGTCAACACTTCTTTTCCTGGTAAAGACACTGTGACCTGATCTACGCTGACATTTCCAAGAAGCATTGTGACCGCGGCCTTTGTTGCTGCCTGTGCACACGTTCCTGTGGTATATCCTCTTCGGAGTTTTTTCGTCATAGTTTTTACCCTTCCAGTCTGAAATTCTTGAATTCATCATCGTTCGCTCTCTTCATTCTACCTATCTGTGTGAAGGTTGTCAAATCATTTGCCACTTCCATCTATTGTCTTTTTCTTTCAAGATTTTTATTGATGCCAGACTTTTCAATATCCGCGTGCCGAAATCTACATTCTGTGATACAATAAAGCAAGCAAAGAAAGGAGCCATTTTTTATGTCAGAACAAAAGCAGCGCGTCTATGACGCCTTAAACAAGCTCGGAATTAAATATGAAGTCGTAGAACACGAACCCGTACACACAATGGAAGACATGGACCGCCTCGGTCTTCCTGAGAAAGGAACTCTGTGCAAGAACCTGTTTCTCAGAGATGCAAAAGGAAAACGTCATTTTCTCATTACCTGTGATGAAAATGCTAAAGTAGACTTAAAGTCTCTTGGCAGACAGCTCGGTGCCGGAAACTTAAGCTTTGCCTCAGAAGAACGTCTCGAAAAATATCTCGGGCTCAAACAGGGAAGCGTATCTCCATTCGGTCTCATGAATGATACCGACCATGCAGTCGAATTTTTTATTGATAAAAACTTAAGCAAATGCAAAAGTCTGGGAATTCATCCGCTTGAGAACACAGCAACTGTATTCCTCTCCTTTAAAGATCTGGATAAGTTCCTGTGGAATCTTGATGTGGATGTGATGAAGATTAAATTATAACCAATAGGCAAAACGATATGAGGTTATCTTTCACTGGTAACCTCATTATGTCATATTATTTAACGTTAATTTAACGATTCAAATTTGTTTTTATATTTACATATTGTATTATCAAATTACATATGCTATAATGCCAATAGGCAAAACGATATGAGGTTATCTTTCATTGGTAACCAAAAAGCTGAAGGTGTGTCAGACCTTCAGCTTTTTTATTCCTACTTTTGGCAATGGGAAGGCTTAACCCCACAGGCTAGTTGCCCTCTACTTATCCCCGTCTAACCATTTGTTGATGCGGTGGCAAACCACACCAGCCACAACAGTGATAATAAACGATATGAGTACTTCTTTCACTGGCAACACCCCCTTTCTACGCTATATAGAGGGTAGCAACAGTGTTATTATATCATGTTTCATCCAATATTTATAGTATTATTTTTATACAATCAACATGGCGTCTCCGAAAGAAAAGAAACGATATCTTTCCTGTACTGCTTCTTCATATGCTGCCAATACGTGTTCTCTTCCTGCCAGTGCTGATACTAACATAATCAGTGTTGACTCCGGCAGATGGAAGTTCGTGATCAATCCATCTAAAATCTTGAATTTATATCCCGGATAGATAAAAATCTCTGTCCAGCCACTTGTCGGTTTCAAATGTCCGGTCTCGTCCGCTGCCGATTCAATGGTTCTGCAGCTTGTCGTTCCAACACAGATAACTCTGTGACCGGAATCTTTTGCGCGGTTGATCTTCTCAGCTGCTTCTTCGTCAACCTGATAGAACTCAGAATGCATATGATGATCTGTAATCTCATCTACCTTTACAGGACGGAATGTTCCAAGTCCTACATGAAGTGTCACTCTCGCAATGTCAATGCCTTTTTCTTCTATCTCTTTTAATAATTCCGGTGTAAAATGAAGTCCCGCTGTCGGTGCCGCTGCGGATCCGGTATGCTTTGCATAAACAGTCTGATAACGATTCTTATCTTCCAACTGATGTGTAATATACGGAGGCAGCGGCATCTGTCCGAGCTGGTCTAAAATCTCTTCAAAAATTCCTTCATATTCAAACTTCACCAGACGATTTCCTTCTTCTACGATTCCAACGACCTCTCCAACAAGAATACCTTCTCCAAATACGATTCTTGTTCCAACTTTTGCCTTCTTACCGGGCTTTACCAGTGTCTCCCAGATATTATTCTCTTTTCTCTTTAATAATAAAATCTCAATCTTTGCTCCGGTTCCTTCCTTCGCTCCAATCAGTCTTGCCGGAATAACCTTGGTATCATTGATGACAAGACAGTCTCCTTCTTTCAGATATCCTGTAATTTCTTTAAATATATGATGTGAAGTAGCTCCCGTCTCCTTGTCAAGGACAAGAAGTCTGGAACTGGAACGATCCTCAAGCGGATCCTGCGCGATTAATTCCTCTGGCAGATCATAATAAAAGTCCTGACGTTTCATGATTATAAATCCCCTTCCTGTATGTTTTCTTCTATACTATCTTCTACTTCTTCTTTATTTTCTTTTATTTCTGTTACATTTTCACCTGTAGTCCCGGTTGTTTTTTCAGATTCAGCTTGTGTAAACTCCTTTTTCACTTGCCCGGCATCACTCACGAAACTATATCCTCCATCTGGCACCGCTCTATACGGTTGTCCTGGCTGTGACTGACTCTGCACTTGCACATTTTTCTGTACATAATTCTGTGTCTGCACTGGTTCTCGCGGCTGTACAGACATCTGCGGTCCTGCCGCACTCTGATACTCTGGATACATTTTCACTTTTTTCTCATAGACAACTCTTGTGTCACAGAGCATATCGTGAAAGCCCCGTTTTTCCTTATCAATTCCCACAATAATATATCCAATCCAGATAGATATTCCACATAAGAATCTTCCGACAGTCTCCCGGTATAACACATCCACAAATGAAAGTTTTTCATTTCTGTCAGCAGATACTACCCTAAGATTCATCAGTCGTTTTCCAATCGTCGTTCCAGTACACCATGTCAATAAAGCAAAATACATGACTTTGAAAATATACAACACAATATCTTTTAATGAATAATGAAACAATACATTTTCATCCAATATTGTACCACTGATCAGCGCTCCGATTCCGATCCATGCAAGACGCACAACGAAAAGTCCAATTGCCACAATGACGCTGTCTATCACATATGCTGCTAAACGCACCCAGAACCCAGCATAATTCTCATTACTGTAACTGTTCTGCATAATACATCAGCACCCCGCTTTCCTTCTCTTCGGCAGTTTCCTTTAATATCTGTGCCTCAGATTTTGGAACAAGCTTTTCTGCTTTACTAAATATTGCTGCCAATATGCTTTCCTCACTGCTCGGTGTATAGAACTCGTCTACTCCAAGCTCCGAAGCCATCTGATTCATTACATCCTGGTAAGTTGCGATCTCATCAATAAGCCCATTCGCTTTTGCCTGTTTTGCAGTGTAAGTGCGTCCGTCTGCCAATGCTTTTACCTGGTCTGCCGACATATCTCTTCCGTCCGCAACAATATTTACGAACTCCTGATAACACTCATCGACCTGTGACTGGTAAATTGCGACCTGCTCGTCTGTCAGCTTGGAACTGTCCTTGTTCACACCACTTGTAATACTGACATAACGAATTCCAAGTTTCTCATAAAGTCCGCTCATATCATACCCTGACATAATGACGCCGATAGATCCTGTAACCGTATTCTTATTCGCATAAATCTTATCTCCGGTTACAGACGTCATGTACCCGCCAGAAGCTGCATAATGCGCCATATAAGTCCAGATTGGACGGCCTGTCGTCTCTTTATATTCTATCAGCTTGTCATGAAGTTCTTCCGACTCATAGACCGCTCCGCCTGGAGAATCCACATACAGCAGAATCCCTTTATTATCTGAATCGTCCATAAGATTGTCAATATAATCCATCGTTGTATTGTGCTGATATCCAGACGATGTATCCAGTACACTGCTCTGCGTCTGCTCCTGAATCGTCCCCACTACATTCACAACTCCAATATAATCATCTGCCGGCGGATCAAATTCCAGTTCTCCAGCCAGCATCGTTGTCACATCTTCTGCCATTGTATTTGCAGATAAAGTATTCGTCAATACGCTTGTAACACCTGTCACAATAAATACAGCCCCAGCCACAACCAGACCGATTATCTGTTTGTTCTTCATCTTTTTTCTCCTTTAAGTTCTAAATCTCCATAGCTTTTTTATTGTAACATATGAAGGATTGTTTTTCAAAAAATAATACATTTAACGCGTAGTAAACCTCGAATTTACTACGCGTCCTGCTATTTTGCTAACTTTATTAATTCTTCGATTCTTTTATTACATTCTCCCACCGGCACATCTGTTACAATAACTCTCTTACACTTTTTCATCACTTCAACTGCTCTTGCAAATGTCTCATCACTAATCTGCCGGAATGGTTCTTCTGTAATCACTTCCACTGCCAGAAGTCTTGCAAGCTGATAGTCAATATCATTCTTGTAGAGGATTCCTGCTGCAAATGGAATGTGTTCTTTCTGTAACTGTCGATAAATTGGGATTCCGCTTCCTCCGGACGAAATCACAAATACCTCTGGTTCTCCTTCTATCTTCGGAAGCTCTATGCTTCCAAATACCGGATCAAAAGAACCATTGTCAATTTCATAAAGACTGCGGATTGTATCTTCCTTAAATACCTCTTCTGGCTTTCCATAATGTGCAATGGTATCTCCCTTCACACAGATAATCTTATCCGACACTTTCTGTGCAAGATCAATCTCATGCAGCGACATAATGACTGTAATATGCTTTTTTCTTGCCATACGTTCCAATATTGCAAGTAATTCTAATTTATATCGTACATCTAAAAAAGATGTCGGCTCATCCAGCACAATAATCTCCGGCTCCTGACAGATTGCTCTTGCAAGAAGAACTCTCTGTTTTTGTCCATCACTAATAGCGTTAAAATCGCGGTTTCCCAGATCTTCTGCATGAACTGCCTTCATTGCCTCATCTACGATTTGTTCATCTTCCGGCGTCAGTATTCCAAGCCGCCCTGTATATGGGTAACGCCCTGTTGCCACAATTTCATGACAGGTCATAAGCTCCGTTTTAATACGTTCTGTCAAAACAACAGCCATATTGGAAGAAAGTTCTTTATAAGACATTTCCTGAAGCGACGTGTCATCGAAGAACACCTTTCCTCCAATTAATTTCAATTGTTTTGTAATGCTCTTTAAAATTGTAGATTTACCGGATCCATTTGGTCCAATGAGCGTTACAATTTCACCTTTATCAATACCAATATTAATGTCATGGATCAGTGTCTTTCCCTGGTATCCAACAGCCATATCATCCATTTTAAAATAATAATCTGCCATGTTACATTCTTCCTTTCTCGCGCTTCACCATCATATAGATGACAATCGGTGCACCAAGTATCGATGTGACTGTACTGATATTCAGCTCCACCGGTGCCAGTGCCATACGAGCGATCAGATCACAGATCATACAGAATACAGCCCCTATAAAAAATGTACCCGGTATCACCACAATCGGTTTTGATGTTCCGAACGCTTTTCTCGTAAGAAATGGAACTGCAATTCCCACAAAAGAAATTGGTCCGGCAAATGCAGTCACACACGCGGAAAGAATACTTGACAGTAATATAATAACAACTCGGAATACTTTAATATTCACTCCCATACTCTGTGCATATGCTTCTCCAAGCTGATATGCACTGATTGGTTTTGACAGTAAAAATGTACACACTGCCGCAATTCCAACTACAACTACAGCTACTTTTATATTTCCCCAGCTCATACCGGAAAAACTTCCCTGTGACCAGCCATGAAGATTTACAATATCAGAATCATCTGCAAATGTCACCACAAAATCTGTAATTGCGGAACAGATATATCCAATCATGATTCCTCCTACCAAAAGGGATGCCATATGATGAATCTTCTTTGACATCAAAAGAATGAATCCCGTCGATATCAACGAACCGATAAATGCTGCCACTACTAATGTGTAAGATGAAAAATGTCCTACATATTTTAAAAATACAATCATAGTCAGTGCGACAGCCATCTTCGCTCCGGAAGAAATTCCAAGTACAAACGGTCCTGCGATCGGATTTGAGAAAAATGTCTGTAATAAGAAACCGGACAGAGACAATGCTCCGCCCAGTAATGCTGCCATGAGGATACGCGGCAGACGTATCTTCCATATGATACTGTACTCTACCGCCTCTCCATCATGTAAAAATAATATTCTCAAAATCTTCGGCACAGAAATATGTACATTTCCCGTATTAATATTCAGCACTGTAATGACAAAAAATGCTGCGATCATACACACAAATACAAATGTATATCTGGATCTTTTTCTGAAATTTTCAGTATGAAAAC
This sequence comes from Dorea sp. 210702-DFI.3.125, assembly GCF_020560945.1. Taxonomy (NCBI): domain Bacteria; kingdom Bacillati; phylum Bacillota; class Clostridia; order Lachnospirales; family Lachnospiraceae; genus Dorea; species Dorea sp. 210702-DFI.3.125. The sequence goes on along the minus strand of NZ_JAJCNF010000006.1, from coordinate 36,604 downwards.
TTAACTGTTCCTGCTTTGTTTCCTTATTTTGCATATTTCTCCACCAGTTTCTTTTATTTTTTGATCTTTATTTCATCTTTTCAAGAAATGTCATCTGACTGGCATCACCATCTGTCAGCATCAGATGAATATCTGAAATCAGTTCTCCAACTGTGTCTGTCGCCTGATATAAGTTCTTACCAGTATACCATACATTTCCATCTTTGACAGCTTTAAACTCTGTAAACAGATTGCTCTTGGCTTCCAGATCACCAAGACTACTCACCTGCCCGTCAATGGTTCCGTTGTAAATAAGATAATCTGCATCTACTGCCGTTGCATAGAATTCTTCCATCGTCAGTTTTACAGATGGCGCATTCCCCTCAGAATTCTTCAGATCCTTGAACACATATCTTCCACCGGCAATCTCAATCATAGTCGGAATGTAGTCATCGGATTTGCGAACAACCACAGAACCGTCTGTATTGATATAAAAATATGCCACTGTCTTCTCTGTATTCTTAAAATCCTTCAGATCTTCGATCACCTTTGCCTGGTCATCAAAAAATGCTTCTGCCTCTTTTTCTTTATTCAACATTGCTCCATAGACTTTGACCCACTCTGTTCTTCCAAGTGGATGAGACTCATAACTGGAATAATCTACAAATACTGGGATATCAAGGTCTTCAATCATCTCCTGCACCTTCGGTGAGTGAAGGATCATCGTAGATTCTACTGCCAGTTTGCAATCTCCATCTACAATCTTCTCATAATCCGGTTCACTGTATTTTCCTGCAAATGTCATAGCTCCGGATTCCATTGCTTTCTTCGCACTTTCTATATACCAGCCGGAAGCCTCTAAACCAGAAAATTTCACAGTATCAATTGCATCTAATGCATCAAATAATGACATGATTGCTGTAGCAGCCATATAAATATTCTGAACCGGCTGATTGATGACAACAATATCACTGTCCAGTCCCTCCGGAGCCTCTTTGCCTTCCGGAACGATCAGATACTGACGTCCCTCATGAACATCAATCAGCTTATATCCATCTTTATAATAAAATACATCGAATTCCTGCGCATACGTCAGATCCATCGCAGACTCATACGTCAGCCCGTCAATTTGAGGGGCTTCTGCTTTTTTTGAATCGCTATTATCTGAGGATGTCTGAGCCGATGAATTCGTACTGTCACTGTTTTCTTTACCGCTTTTCGCAGAGCCACAGCCCATAACCATAAGGGCTGTAGCAAGCAAAAGCGCTGTTATTTTATATATTTTTTTCTTCATGTTCTTTTCCTTTATTCTTCTGTCTGAACTCTTGCCTGGGCAATTGCATCATCACCGGCGTCCTTGACTGCCTGATCAAATAATGTATTCATCTGATCCTCACATCCAAAAAGTACACCGTAGACTTTGATCCACTCATATTTAGCCAGATCTGTCTGCTCATCCTCAGAACGGTCTACGATAACCGGAATTCCAAGTAATGCAAATTTCTCAGTCATCTGCTGGAAGCGCTCTGTCTGCTCCTTTACCGTCAATTTTTTCTGATTTTCAGATTTGTCTTCAGATTTCTTCTTTGATTTTTCATTTGTCTTTTTATCTGATTTCTTTTCTGATTTCTTTTCTGTTTTCTTCTCAGACTTATCATCTGATTTCTTTGTAGATTTCTTGTCAGATTTGTCAGTCTTTTTCTCATCAGATTTTTTATCTGTATCCTTGGAATCTTCTTTGTCCTGATTCTCCTCAAGATCTTTGATATCTGCCTCTTTTGGAAGAATATCTGAAGAAAGAAGTGCAAGATTCGTCTCCTGTTTTACAAGTGTCTTGAAGTCTGGCTCCTCTTCTTTTCCGCCATAAACAACCTGTGCCTTGTCTTCTCCATCTTTCTTCTCCATCTTTTCTGCAACAGAATCAACTTTACAATCTTTTTTCTTATCCCCAATTGCTGCAATATTGTCTGTAAGTCCAAGCTCATCCATCTTCTCGAGAATTGCTTCTGTAGATGTATAAGTCTTATCTGTCGGCATCTGCACTACAATCATATCCTGGTCAAGACCGACTGGGACTTCAACTCCTTCTGGAACAAGAAGATATTTCACAACATTTCCTTTATAAAGCTCTGCTGCCAGTTCCTCTTCACTGATACCATTCAGATTTTCTTCACCATCTTCTGAAATTCCTGCAGCAGCTGCATCTTCTTCTACTGCATTCTCAGATTTTACATTCTTGGAATCTGTACTTTGATTTAATTCTGTATCTTTTGCTGCATCTTCACTTTCACCAGTCTCATTTTCTGCGTTGATGGCTTCTGCTGCAAGCTTCTCCGGATCATTTGCAGTTCCTTTTGTCATATCAATCTCAAGAAGTGTAATTCCCTGATCATAATGATAAATCTTGAAATATTCTGCATAATCAAGCTGTGTCTCTGACTGATATTCCAGTCCCATAATCTCAGGAGCCTTTTCATCTAACTTCTTGCTTGCATTTACACCACCTAATGTTGTACCATTTCCTGCGGCAGCCAGGTAAACAAAAATTGTATACTCAATCTCATGTGCGACTGACATTTTATCTGTCATACCCAGAATCTTATTATTCTGATTTAAGGCAACTGGAATCGTTACTGTAGCAGTTCCGCCGCCTTTTGTTGTATAATATGTATTTCCATTTGCTTTTACATATTGATAATGATCACTGTCAAATACCAGTGTTGCATATGCCTGACCATTCTTAATGGTAATCTTATTACAATAAATCTTAACCTTTCCTGTACCACCTGACCATGTAAAACGATCCGGTGTATACACACCATCTGCCAGTGTTGTAGAGCTGTTTACCTGACTCGTTGCACCGCTCGTATCGGCTTCATACTTAGATTCATTCTCTGCTTTTCCATCATTCGGCTTCAAGACAGATCCGTTATTGCCACTATTGTTATTACCATTGTTTCCGTTATTGCCACTGTTGTTGCCATTATTGTTGTTATTTCCATTGTTGTCATCGCTGATATCACCGATTTTCTTCACTGTCTCTGACTTGAATGTAAGGATTCTGTCATACCAGATTGCATTTTTTATAGAATATGCCGCTACATCTATTCCTTTATCCAAAGCTTCCACTGGAATGGTATAAGTATATTTTCCATTACTGTCTGCTACAAATGGAATCCAGCTAGACTGGTCTGCCGCTGCCGCTTCTTCCTTGGTTCCCATATACAGATATCCATATCCTGTTCCACTCAGTGTCAGCACTGCGCTCATCTTTCCATCTTTTGATGTTAATTTGCAGTCTACCACACGGAACATAGATGCACTGGATTCTACGTCAATACTGTAAATACCATTTTCCAAAACAGGGACATCGCCAATCTTTTCCAGGCTGTTGGAATCAAATGTAAGCATTCTGTCATACCATTGCTGTCTATTATGTGAAAATGCTGCTACTGCGATTTTTTTGTCCAACGTCTCTATCGGCACTGTATAAGTATATTTTCCCTCTTTGTCTACTACATATGGAATCCAGGCAGACTTGTCCGTCTCTGCGGCTTTTGCTCCGGTTCCCATATACAGATAATCATATCCGGTTCCGCTCAGTGTCAGCACTGCACTCATCTTTCCGTTCTTGACGGTCAGTTTACAATCTATTACATTGAACATGGATGAACTGGAAGTTACATTATTCACTTTATAAATTCCGTCTGCAGGAACTACTATTCCCGGGTCTGGATCCGGATCTGGTGTCGGAAGTTCTCCTGTCTTCTCAAGAATTCCATTAATAAATGCTCTTGAATCTTTTGTTGACCACTGACCTGTCTTTGCTGAACGTACGGAATAACTAAATTCTTTTCCAAGTTCTGATACAGGCATTGTAAATGTAAAACTCTTATATCCGCTTGCAATATCCGAACGATCTTTAGGTACAATTGCATTTGCTTCCTTTACTTCGTCAGAATCTGACGGATTACCAATATAAAGTCTGTCATAAGATCCGGCCTGTGTTACCCATGTAACAGTTGCTGTATCTCCACTTATAGAAACACTGCTTTCTCTTTCAAAGTTCAGACTGTATACATTTGTTGTCGGATAAGCAGAACCATAAATGTCATACACACCTTCTGCTGTTGTATTTGCTTTGTTCTCAAGATTTGGAACATTGATGAACAAGTCTCTTGCCCATGTGAACCAGGATTCATTTCCCGGTGTGACTGCAATATTCATCCCCTGTTTTTCAGCAGATACATCAAATGTAAATGTTGTCACATCTTTCTCTGAATCATAAGTTCCTGTGTAGACCGGTGTCTTGTTCTTATCAGCCTGTACTCCAAGATAGATTTTCGTCCACTTATTTCCTTTTACATCCAATGTCATACGGATCTTATCGCCACGCAACACTGCTTTCGAAGAAACAATCGCAAGTTCATTAGATACAGTACCAGTACCACCGGCAATGGTCTTTACTTCATCTGTGGCAGTTGGAAGACTCTCAATTCCTTCATCCGGAATATAAATCCAGAGATCCTTATCTGACCAGGTTCCATCCAGTTTCCCTACCGTAAGTGGCAGTACTTTCCCTTTATCTGATGCAGATACTGGGAATGTAAATGTATATCCTCCCTCTTCTAACTTCGTTCCTGTAATAACAGGATTCTTAATTGTATCCTCTTTATATCCCAGATAAATTTTATCATAGGACACATTCTTGGTCGAAAATGTAATATTCAGATTATCCCCGTCTTCCAAAACTTTTGATTCATTTACCTCAAACATCTTATATGGAGTTCCATTATCCTTTACGACCTGAACCTGACTGCCTGTCACTGTCGGCGCGGACGGGTTTTCTACCTTCGCAATATCAGAAGTCACAGTTGTTCCGTTAGAATCGGAAATTACACAGCGGTACTGTCCGGCTTTATCTGCTGCCATCTGGAATGTATATGTATCAGTCTTTGCACTGATATCATCACAGTCTGCCCAACTTGTTCCATCTGCACTGTGCTGCCACTGATAACTTAATGTGACATTCTCATCACCTTTTGCTGTAACAGAGAGAGTTACCTGTGTATTATTCTTTGCAGCTATATCCTTCGGCTGTGATTGGATCACAATCTCTGTCTGCTTTTTGAAATCATCCAGAGCCGGAAGTTTCAATGCAAGAGAACTAGATGTACTAAACTTTTGTGTTCTTCCATTTCTCGGTACAAAATGTACTTCTCCTCCCGCCATTGAACTCGGTACTTCAAAAGTAAACTTCTCCAAATCCTTTTCTGTATCTACCACTCCCATAACCAGCGGAGTCTTTTCTTCATCGTCTTTGCTTCCGATATAAATTGCATCATAGGTAAAACTTCCACTGCTTGCACGTTGTACCCAGATTGATACCTGAATCTTATCCCCTGCAATCTTTGCCTCTGACTCAGCAATGTTAAACATTTTATATATTTGCCCCGGATTCTTCTCACTATCACTGGCGTAAATAGCAGAAATTTTTCCTGTTGCTACATATCCTTCTTTTTCACTGAGTTTCTCAAATACTACTTCTGCAACATCAGAAACAGCCTCTGTACCTGTGTTATCTTTCACAACACAACGATACTGTCCGGCAAGCTTCTCTTCCATTGTAAATGTGTAATTTGCTGTAACTGCACTAAGATCACTGCAATTTGTCCATGTTGTTCCATCAGTACTGTACTGCCACTGGTAACTAAGTGTAGTTCCTTCTTCTCCGGAAGCATCTACAAAAAGAGATACTTTATCTCCCGCTTTCGCAGTTGTCTCTGAAGCCGGCTGCGTTTTAATTGTAACTACCGTCTGCTTTTTAAAATCATCTAAAGCCGGAAGTTTCAATGCAAGAGAACTAGATGTACTAAACTTTTGTGTTCTTCCATTTCTCGGTACAAAATGTACTTCTCCTCCCGCCATTGAACTCGGTACTTCAAAAGTAAACTTCTCCAAATCCTTTTCTGTATCTACCACTCCCATAACCAGCGGAGTCTTTTCTTCATCGTCTTTGCTTCCGATATAAATTGCATCATAGGTAAAACTTCCACTGCTTGCACGTTGTACCCAGATTGATACCTGAATCTTATCCCCTGCAATCTTTGCCTCTGACTCAGCAATGTTAAACATGGGATATGCCTGACCCGGTTTCTTTGTATCGTCACTTGCAAAGATGGCCTGAATTCCATCCTTTGCTGCATAAGCATTATCATTGGAACTATCACTGCCAGTATTTCCACCCTGGTTTCCACCATTTCCACTGTCATCTTTTCCATCTTCCCCAGATGCCGCAACTGTTACATCTGCTGCTTCTGACGTGACTTCTCCAGAAGCATTCTTTACTACGCAGTGGTATTTTCCAGCCAGTTCTGCTTTCATCTGGAAACTATAATTTGCACTCTTGGCACTTTCCTCTATACAATCTGTCCAGTTCGTTCCATCTGTACTGTACTGCCACTGATAAGTGCAGTCCGTTCCATCTGCCTCTACAGACAGGTTCACCTGCTTCCCTGCTTTTACCGCTGCAGACTGCGGCTCGGAAGTAATCACAGGTGCTCCAGGATCCGGAATACTCATCCAGAGATAATTATCGCTCCAAGTTCCTTCATCATAATGTCCAACTGATATTGGAATCCAACTGTTTTTCTTAGATAATGGAACTTCTATTGTAAATTTATAATTAGATCCATTATCTGTTCCTTTTATAACAGGATTCTTAGTCTCATCCGTCTGTGGTCCGAGGTAAATTGCATCAAATACTTTTTTTGCACCTGTGTGGAAGGTAATCTTCATTTTATCTTCCTCCACTGTTACCTGTGCATCCTCAGTCGGGAACATTTTATAAATATTCCCATCATTTTTCAGCACTTTTACACCATTAATAGCTGCTGTCGGCTGAACCGGAGTCACTGCTTCCTGCGTTGCTATCTCATTTGTCTGAGCGTTCTGTGCTTCCTGCTGACCACCTGTCCCATCTGCCGGGGCACCAGTATTTTCTTTCTCCTGTGAAGCTTCCGGTTGTGCAGGTGTCGCATTTTCTTCTGCTTTTACTTCTTCTTTGCTTTCCTCTTTTGCAGGCGCACTTTCCTGTACATTTTCTGACTCACCAGACGTATCTTCCACCTGCTGTACAATCTCTGCCACATCCTGGTCTTCTGCATATACATTGGTATACGACAACGGTGTTGCCACCATAGATGCCACAAGTACTCCAGCTAAAAAGCTTGCACTTTTTCTCTTCATCTTTTCCTCCTTATTTTGTTTTTACCTTGTAGTTTGGGAATTATCATGAAAATAATTGTACGACAAAGAGAAATCTTCTACTTCCTGATGTAAAAGATTTCTTACTTTTTATATTTCGGCACAATCAATTACTCGTGATCTGGAATTATCATTCCATGTACCAACGATCGGCAGGTTTCCTGACTTGTAAATCTTACATAGAATCTCCTTCCCAGTCTCCCAGTGGATGTCTAACACAACCTCAGATTCTGTGCTAATACATGATCTATGTATTCACTCACAGTGACGAGTTCGTACAGGTCTTGCACCTGTTTCCCTTTTACCTGTCTTCTAAAAACAGCACCGAACGTTCTTCATAATTTTCCATAACAAATATAACATTTAGACTTGAGAAAGTCAATGAAACCGGGGTTTTATTACAATTCATTATACTTCAGTGGCATGCTTAAAAAGCTTTCACAGGATTTCTCCCATAGAAGCTTCTTTTTTCAATTTATACGCCAAATTCCTCATACAATTTCTTACGATATTCCAAATCCTCCAACGCCTTAATACTATCTTCCTGACGATTCTGCTTTGAAAGCTTCATTAATAAATTGGCAAGCCGTTCTTCCCCTATACGTTCTCCTTCTTTTCTTCCTTCCGCTCTTCCTTCTATTCTTCCTTCTATTCTTCCTTCTATTCTTCCTTCCTCTCTTCCTCGTATTCTCCCTTCTCTTAAACCTCGCTCTGTTGCCTCTTCTCTTACCAGTCTTTCTCGTTCTTCCATCTTCATATACTCGACCTCCACACTTGTACTTGTTTTTATCTCCTGTATACTCTCATGCAGACGGCGAAGTCTTTCATCACATTCCTCTGGAAGTCCATGTTCATTACTCTCAGTAATATAATGAAGAAAATCCACTAATTCTTTCGATACTTCATCTTCATTTTCCCCTTTTGTACTGAGAAATAATTTTGTAACCTCATCTCCAAGTAATAAATCTGGCTGTTCCTTGCAGCGACTTTCAAACGTATAGCAATACTTCTTCATTCCATATGGATCATAGTCACAAATTACAATAATAAACAGCGGTTTTAGCTTATCAAAACCTTTTTCACCGCTTTTCAACATTGGTGCGTCCATCAATGCCTGATAGAATCTGGTTCGTTTTGGAATATTTCCTTCCTTCCGATTCTGCATCTCTACATCAAAAACGCGACCATCTTCAGATTCTGCGACAAAATCCATTCGGATTCCACGTTTTCCCGGAATATTGTGAATAACCTTCTGACCTTCTTTCCACTTGAGGCTTTTTAATCGCAAACCAGTAGATAATTCGATAATTGTCTTGCAATTTTCCAGTTCCGCGGTTGCCACATCAAATAGAAAATCGTCCGTGAGATTCATCTCCTTTAATGGCTTCCATCTGTCTTCCTGCATGATTAAGTTTTCGGTTCTCTCCATACACTTTTCTCCTTGTATTATACCATTTATAGTTATTTTTTCAAACATGGAATATCGGACGAATCTGTCCGTATGATCAGAGCAGAACTGCTCTTAAATTAACTTGATCTTTTTCGAATGTTTGAAGTGGGTATATCATAACATATTCAACATCTTCTATACAATCAATTATTGCTTAAACTTTTCTTAAATCTGTAGAACTTTTTATAAATGTAATTTTTACATGCCGTTTTGTTTCATTAGATATACAGATGTAAATAGATTTATAAATTCGTCCGATTTATCAAGAAAGGACAGCCATGTGTTTTTTCACATCGGCTGTCCTTTTGACATTTCATAAATATGCTGTTAAACAAAAGCCACTGACTACAATAGCTTTACTTCTTTAAAAATCCCATGATTCAGCTGATAGCCAACATTCTTAATACACATCTGTCCGGCAAAATGTGCTTTTCCGATCATATGAATGCAGGCCTGTGCATATCCGATTGGCTCTTCTAACTGATGGTCCACAAACTTCGCTTTTTCTGTTCCAATAAGAGCAAGCGTCGTTTTCGGGCAGAGCAGAATCATAGTCTTATCATCGGCAAGCTGCTCTACTTTCTTCAAGAATGGGTACGTAAAATTCACCGTAACAGCTTCCATCATCTTCGGTCCCAGAATATTCACTCCGCCAGAAGAATCTGCATAGCTGATCAAATCTCCCCCGTACTCTTTCACCAGTTCCATATATTTCAAAATCTGATCTCCCAGTTTCCAGAAGACCTTTTCCATCACTTCCGGTTTTTTTCGCATTCCCTTGAACACATATCTTGCATCGATCAGCACATTGAGAATTGTAAATGGTCCTGCCACTTCGAATACAACATGTTCTCCTTCTTCACGAAGTTTTTTACATGCAAGAAGAGTCTCTTGAATTCGTCCTTTCGTGAAATCCATGTCCGGCAGATTTAATATTTCTTCTACATCTGTACAGACATATCCTCCAGCTCTCGGACCTGCAATCTCATTTCCAAGATTTATAATTCCTCCCATAGCCTCTGCCTCTAATGTATGGCAAAATGGAAGTTCACATATAACTGCTTTATCTTTCTCTTTCAACATTTTTGAAAGAGTCACCATTGTATCACAGTGTGTATATGCATCTGGAAATGTTAGTCCCAGTCCTTCTGTCACTTCTGAACGAATTCCTGCTGAATTATCATATGTACAATTAAAATCTTTTATATCTCCCATATTTTTAACATTACCTCTTCGCATAACCAAGATTGAATTTCCTCGCTTTATTCGGGTACTTCCTATCTCATTCGTTTCTTCAATTTTTAGTGAACTTCCGGAAACATAAGACAATCGGCAAACAATCTCTCATAGCCTTCTGTTGCACCAAGTTCCATATAATCCATATGATGAGCCAGTTCTTCCATCTCGCGCTTCACCTGACCGGATAAGAGCGCCATATAAGCCCCGGTCTTGGAAGAGTTACCGACATAGACAAGTTTATCTTTCACTTCTGCCGGAAGAATTCCTGTTCCAATAAGGCTGTCTGCCGGAAGATGTGCTCCAAATTGTCCTGCGATCATAACCTTGTCAAGCTCACTCATCTCTTTTCCTGCCTTCTTAAGAAGTGCATAGAATCCAGACAGAATGGCTCCTTTAGCAAGCTGTACCTGACGGACATCTCCCTGAGTGATCTTAAGGTCTTCCGTCATCTTGAACTGACGTTTGATACCATCCATTTCAATCATTGGGTAACGATAATCTGTCTCTTCCAGATTCTTCAACTTGATAAATGCGCCGTCTTTTCTTACAAGTCCGGTTCTTACCAGTTCTTTTACCACTGCCAGAATACCACTTCCACAGACACCGATTGGATCGGCATTGCCGATAATTTTCAGCTTCACGCCATCTTCCTTAATTTCAACATCTTCAATAGCTCCCTCTGCCGCACGCATACCTGAGCTGATGTTCATACCTTCCAGTGCCGGACCTGCGGCACAGGAACAGGAAAGTAATCTTCCATGATCTGAAAATACAATCTCTCCATTCGTTCCGATATCAATAAACAGAACATTTTCATCTGCTTTATGAAGCTCACAGACATAAGCTCCTGCCACAATATCTGCTCCGATATAAGATGATACTGACGGCAGACAATAAAGTCTTGCCCCCCTGGATGCATAAATACCAATCTCCTCTGCTTCAATATCCTTTGCCTTTACAAACATTGGTGCATACGGTGATTTTCCAATGGACAGTGCATCTACACCAAGAAGCATATGCATCATCGTACAGTTCGCTCCTACAGAGACCTCGTAAATCTGTTCTTTCTTCACTCCGGTCTGTCCACAGACATCTGCGATCATCTCATTGATGGAAGCAACAATTGCTTCCTTAAGTGCCTGTACCCCCTCCTTGGGATGCTCCATCTCATAAGTAATACGAGTCAGGACATCCAGCCCAAAATGCTTCTGTGCATTGATCATAGAGGAATCTGCCAGTTCTTTTCCGGTCAGCATATCAATCAGTGCTGTAACAACGGTTGTTGTTCCGATATCTATTGCGATTCCATACATAGAATCTGTAGTATCTCCCTCTTCCAGATCCATCAGCACTTTTTTGCCATCTTTTTCACGATGGATAACTGCCGTGTAACTTCCTTCTTTGAAATAGAATCCACGCAATACAGAAAATGGAAATTCCACATCCGAAAGCTGTTCTTTAATCTGATCTTCAAATGGTGTCTGGTCTGTCAAAAGCGGCTTATGTATATTCACGACCTGTTTGACAATATCCAAGTCTTTTTCAAATTTTGGCACATATCCTTTTGATAGAACCTCATGCTTGCGCTCTTTCTGCATCAGCTCTACTTCCAGATCACACTGTGGATGAACCATACAGGAAAGACGCACACCACTTTTTACTTCTTCTGGTTTTAAGAAACGTAATTCTGTAGAAGATACTTCCCCTACTTCTCCTGATACGATGCGTACTTTACACTTTCCGCATACTCCTTTTCCATTACACGGATTATCAATAAATATGTTCTGCGCCAGCAAGATTTCCAGAAGGCTTGCTCCCGGTTCATAATCGTATTGCTTGCCAGACTGAACGACACGTAATTTATACATTAGCTGCTTCCTCCATAATTCCATGACGGATTGCCTGGATATTGGTCAGTGGTGACTTCGTTCCAAGTCCGCATGCCGGAGAAATGATATTAGAACCGTCTCTCCAACATTTTACTGCAAGCTGCTCTACCTTCTCAGGCTGTCCAAACTCCAGCGTCCATGTACTGACATTTCCCATCAGAGCGTGCTTTTTTAAATGTTCGCGTGCCTCACGCATAGATACGCAGGAATCGAAACTAAGTACGTCAGAATGTATCAGTTCTGCCTGCGGATATACATTTTTCATCTGTCCGCAAATATGCATGATTTTTCCCATGGTTTCTTTCTGAAGAGCATCCCAGATCATATTATTATATTTGACCGTATACTCCTCAAAAAGCTTCGGTCCCAAAATTTCTCCTGTTCCACTTGGATCGGAAATTGCAATTATATCTGCGCCGGCATCAATCTGTGCTCTTGCAAACTTTATGATCTCATCAGTCACAAACTGCATGTAACGGTGTGCTTCTTCTTTTTTCTTACGAAGCTCTTTATAAAAAATAACCGGCTCCATAACGGAACTTGCTGTGCTGACCGGTCCCGTAATATTTCCGATAATCGGTACATCTAAGTTTCTGGATTTCAGAATACGGATTGCATCCAGTACAACCTTTGCTCTCCCTTCCTCCATACTCATCGGTGTAATAGTCTCCCACTCTGTGACCGAATTGATCGCATATCCCGTTACATGCGGCTCATAAATCTTACTACCCATAGTCACCTGAGCCCCCATAGCTTCTGCCTCAATCGTCATGCAGAATGGAACACCTACATTTTCAAAGCAACCTTTTTCATAATTAGCTTCTGCCAGATCTGCCATCATTCTGGCATTCAGATGTGCCTCCGGCCAACTTACATTTGCCTCATCCATCAGATCTGTCGTTATCATATTCATCATTCCACCGGGACAGATACATGGCGGTCTGTCTGTCGGCTCCTGATGCATGGCTTTCCTAATTCGTTCTTTTGCATCCATAAATCCCCAGCTCCTTTTTCGAATTCTTATTCGGATTCTTTTATATTTAGCCTGGCCTATACCTTTTCAGACCGTTTCCAATACAGCTTTTGTCTTTTCTATCTAGGCAATTCCTGTCAGCTCTTTCGCAACTTTTACAGCTTCAACCGCATTCACAGAATATCCCTCTGCTCCGATATCGTCCGCAAATTTTTTGGAAATCGGGCTTCCTCCGACCATAACTTTAAACTTATCACGGATTCCCTGGTCTTTTAATTTCTCTATAACTGTCTGCATTCCACCCATAGTTGTCGTCATCAGTGTGGACATACAGATCAGATCTGCATCTACCTCTTTTGCCTTCTCAATAAACTGGTCAAGCGGAACATCTCGTCCAAGATCATACATCTCGAATCCTGCTGTCTCCATCATAATCTTTACCAGGTTTTTACCGATGTCATGAGTATCTCCTTCCACAACACCAATAACTGCTTTTTTCTTCGCCTGATCATCTGTATTTTCCAGATACGGACGAAGTACATCCAGTCCCGCATACATTGCATCCGAGCAAAGGAGTACATCTGTTACAAAATACTCTTCTGCATCGTAAAGCTCACTGGCCTTATTCATACCATCTACAAGACCTTCCATAATTCCGTCAAACGCCGGATATCCGGCCTCAATATATTCTTTCGCAACTTCTACGACTTCCTCATCTTCCATCTCTACTACACACTCTGATAATTTTGCTAATAATTCTTCTTTAGATGCCATACTATAAATCCTCCATAATCTAAATTTTTATTTTGTTAGAAAATACCTCATAGCCCGCAAGCTGTTTTTTCCTGACATTCTCATCTCTTGACGTGTTTTATCTTGATATATTTTAACATTAATTACACATATCTTCAAATTGAGCACTTCCATATATTCGTACAGACATTTATCCATTCTATATGTCATCCATCAGATAACGAATCGCCCAAGCCGGCACTTTCGGAATCTCATCCAAAACTTCACTATCATATATAAACGCCACTGGATACTCCGGTTTTTTTCTCGGATAAACACCCATTCCATCTGTAAAATACAGCATTCCATTCAAGTTCGTAAGTTCTCCGTTTTTTTGAAGTTCTTCTATATACTCAAATGCCGGTCTGAAATCAGTTCCTCCCCGGCCATAAAGTGTCAAGTCTTCCATCACCTGCTCCAGTTCTTTCTCTGATGTAATCTTCACATCCTTCTGAACCAACGCATCACACTGGATCAGATGGAAATTCACTCTGTCTTCGCTTTTCTGCCCACTTTTTAATATCTGGTACGTTTTTTCCAGAAATCTCCGAAGTTTTTCTTCCTCCACTGACCCTGAAGTATCAATCACAGTCACAAATGTTTTCACTACCCGGACATCCTTGTACTCCAACGGCTCGATCAGCGGCATATTTCCATACAGTTGCATTCCATAAGTATAGAAATTATAATCAAATTCCTCATCATTGATCTTCATACATTCCCCAAGCCTGGTAAACTTTCTTAAGAATGCACTATAGTCCTGCTTCTTTCTGTTCGCAAGCTTTAAATTCACCAAAAAATCACCGGTTTCACCACTCCGGCTTTTCATAAATGTCTCAAGATCCACCTGAATCTTTTTCGCAGCCTGCTTCCACAGCTCTTCCAATTTTTGATTTGAGAACATGACCTCCCGGTTCTGATTCACCTGCCCTGATTTCACCTGGATTACATCATTCCTGTTTTTTGTTTCGGGATACCAGAAGCTATGGTCATCCCGACGGAAAATTTTCTCCAGCCAGTCTATTTCTGACTCTTTTGTCTTTTTCAGATATCCATAAATCTTTTCCGCATTCATAAGTCCCACATTTTTCCGGATGCGGTCAAGTTCCAGCTTTTCATCTGCCCCGGCACTAATGTCTGCAAAGTCCAGTTTCCAGCTTTCGATGATATATTCTGTTGCCATATCGCATGCAAGATCCCATTTTCTTTGCTCGATCTGCGGATTTACAAAGAAATGTCTGAATATTCCATGCACAACTAAATGCAAATACATTCTGCTGACGAAACCTTTCTCTTTTTGATATGCTCTCAGTACATATTCTGGATTATAGTAAAGATTTTTTCCATCTGTTCCCATACCATATGAACGATTACGCATACATTTAGAGGGACTCTCCGTCAGCATCCGAATTGCCGGTTCCAGAAACCTCATATTGACCAACGTTCTCTGTCTGCTAAAGTTCAGAACTTCTGAAGCCACTTTTATTATTTCCACACACATAAATATTACACCTGATCAAGCTCCAGATTTTGAATCTGATCCATAAGATTTTTCTGTCTCTCGTAGAACATCAAATTCTTATTATGTTTAAAATACTCCCGACATCCATACTGACTGATAAATCTGGCCGTATATTCATTTTCCGTAAGTTCTGTCACAAGTACAAGAATCTCCTGTCCTTCTTCAAACACATCTTCACAAAAGTAAAATGAGTTGGACAGACAGCCCGATGCTTTTCTTGTCTGCTCTTGAAAGCTTTCTGTCAACTGTGCAAAATAATCTCTGAGAATTACAAAATCTCTTTCATCCGGAGTCCGTATGCCTGCTTTTTTCCGGCATTCTTCCAGATAAACAAGCACACGGTCATCTTCCCACACCTGGGCACGGGATAAATTACCGGCACGTTTTTTCTGTTTTTCTTGTTCCATTAAACATTCTTTTTGTTGTTCGATACAAGAAACAAGGTCTCGGCCTTTTTCCACATCTGCTTTTATCTTTTTCAGGCAATCCCCAAATACAAACAATGCATTTTGCATCTCCATTGTCTCTTTAACAGTATCCGTAATTCCATCCATCAAAAGACCAAGGAAAGAAATCCTCTCATCAAAAGATGCTTTCATCGCCCTCTGTCTTACTTGCTCTGATGGAATGCCAAATAAGATACGGTCCACCTGATAATCATTTTTATATTTTTTGAACAAATCATAATAAATTGCAAAGTCACGGGCAATCTGCTCGTCCTGCACGTACTGGCTGATCAGATTCAGATCCACAGGCAGATTCTTCTTTTCACTCAGACACATGATCTGACTTAAATCTTCCCAACCTCTTGCTGTCACAAAATGCTTTCCATCCACTGTATTTTCCACGGAATAAAATGCATCTTTCTTCAGATCCAGATAAGTCAGGATTGCCGGGTGCATCCCCTGCTCATAAGCATATGTTTTCCAGACACTATAATCAGGCTCTACATCCATTCTCTTTACGCGGTCCCAGGACGCAATATCGAATTCCCTCACAGAATGATTGTATTCTGGCGGATTCCCTGCTGTTACGATAATCCAGCCCTCAGGCACTTTGTGCTGTCCAAATGTCTTGTACTGTAAGAACTGAAGCATCGCCGGCGCCAAAGTCTCAGATACACAATTGATCTCATCTAGAAAAAGAATTCCTTCACATATTCCCGTGTCCTCCATCACTTCATAAACCGCTGCAATAATCTCACTCATCGTATACTCAGATACCTGAAATTTTTCTCCGCCATACTCCTTTTCTACAATGTATGGAAGTCCCAGTGCACTCTGCCTTGTGTGATGTGTCATCGTGTAAGACACAAGTGCTACTCCAAGTTCCTGCGCAACCTGCTCCATAATTGCAGTTTTACCGATTCCCGGCGCTCCCATCAAAAATACCGGGCGCTGCTTTTCTGTCGGAATTATATATCTGCCTTTTTCATCCTTTTCCAGGTACAATTTTACCGCATGTTCAATCTGCTCTTTTGCTTCCCTAATATTCATAAATATTATGACAACGCTGCCAGAAGCTGATCAAGCTGGCTGCCCGTCTCCTCCTTTTTATCCTCATTTTGGATTTCATCCTGATAATTCAACAGCATGCTGCGGATCTCCATATCGGACTTTTGCAGTGACTGATCCAGAAGTCTGTTCACTGCCTGTTCCGCCAATAAATTGTAATGAATGAAAAACTGTAATAACTTTTTATTTTTTAATAAAAGGACTTCATAGGAACTCCGGTTTTCTTTCAGATCCTTCACATAAGAATCAAGGATTTCACTTCTTACATCTCCCTGTTCTACCAGGTAATCTGCAAGTCCTGCTGCCGCCCACATTCTCCATTCTTTTGCAAATCTCGTAATCCTCATATTCGGTGCAATGATTTCTTCCATATCATAGCAAGTTGTCCACATATCCCAGTCCTGAAACACTTCTTCATCCACCGGGTTTCCTTCTATATACACTCGTTTTAATGCAGAACATTGTGAAAAGATGCCTTTGCCAAACTCTGTCACCCGTTTTGGGAAATGAAGTTCTTTTAAATTCGTACACCGGTAAAACACCTTGCGTTCTACCACCTCCAGTCCTTTTGGCAAATGTACTTTCTCCAGACTGACACAAGTCACAAAAGCACCTTCTTCAATTCGCTTCACACTCTCCGGTAAATCCACCTGTTCCAGTGCTGCGCACCCGGAAAATGCATGAGCCCCAATCACTTCTGTATCATGCGGCAGTATTACTTCCCGCAGTTTTCCACAATCATTAAATGTATCATGCGGAATCTCCACCAGATGTTCTGGAAACTTCACTTTTTTTAACATCCTGCAATAACGGAATGCACTGTGCCCAAGTTTCTGCAAATTCTCCGGTAATTCTATATATTCCAGAGGTGTTCCGCTGAAAGCATAGATGTCGATTGTTTTTATGCTTTCCGGTAAATGTATCTTTTTGATTCCACTCCCCTGAAAGGCATGCTTTCCAATTCGTTCCACTGAATCTGGCAAATGCACTTCCTGCACTTCCATGCAATACTCAAAAGCACTGTCTGCAATGATCCGGATACCATCCGGCACTTCTACAAATGCGTCAGCTCCAAGATATTTTATAAGCGTATCTCCTTCTATCTGAAGATTTTGATCTACGTTTCCGGATTCCATTACACTTTTTAATACTTCCCGTGCATTTTCACTTTTCAACGCTTTCGTATTCAGTCGTTCCAGCGCTTTCCAGCCTTCTTCTATTTCCTCCAATTCCACATCGTCTGAATCAATATTGTTGACCAGAATTACATCTGCATGTTCAATCTGGTCTACATAAAATTCTCCCAGTCCGGAGGCATATGCCTCCACCATGCCAATGTCTACAACTGTAACATTCGGTCCGATCATCATCTCAAGATGGTCCTTCTCTTTTAGTTGCGTACATACTTTCACGACATCGGACAGTTTTCCAAATCCAGATGCTTCTATAAAAATTCTGTCCGGACAATCTTCCATGGCAATCCGGCGCATCTTTTCTTCAAACTCAAGTGCCATCCCACAACAAATGCAGCCCTCACCGATTTCTTCATAAATCAAGCTGCCTTCTGCATTTTCCCGGTCAACTGCCTGTGCACCAAAATCATTTTGAATTACCGCAGTCTTTCCCTTTACCTGTTCTATACATTGATTTAAGAATGTTGTTTTTCCGGATCCCCGAAATCCAGATATGATCTGAACAACCATGTCCTGTTTATCTACCTCCATCAGATTAGTTTTCTGATTTTATATCTTTTTATTCAAATTGGGCAGATTCTCTTTCCGACACATTTTATTCAAAGTTCTTAGGATCTAATGGCCACTTTCCATACTTTCTTGCTGCATTCATAAAAGCTTCAATATTCTCCAATTTTACCTGACCGGAAAGATCACATCCAGAGGCAAGAATATAACCATTCGGTGAATCCCATGCTTTCTGCAAACACCTCTTTACAGCTGCATCCATTTCTTCCTTTGTTCCCTGAATAAAATAGTCGACCGGTGCCACATTTCCAAGAATCGGCATCTTCTGCCCTGCTGTATTTTTTACATGCTCCAAATCAACGACATTGTCCACACTGATCATATCACTTCCTGCATCTGCCATGTCATCAATTGTTTTGGTCGTATCCCCACATATATGATAGCAGACCATTCCTCCTGCATCATGAATTGCCTGATTTACTTTTTTTGCATACGGAAGCACAAACTCCTGATACTGACTCTTTCTCAAGATTGTGCCAGAAGCGAGTGGATCACATTGTAGGATCAATACCCCTTCTTGAATGAACTCTTTATAAATATCGATAAGACAATCTGTTGTAAACTGCACAAGTCTGTGAACCTTTTCTGGTGATTTCCTCATGGCACGGAACAGCTTCTCTGCTGGATAACAGCTTGTGGCAGCTGTATATGGTCCAGTAATCAGAACCCCGACCGGTACTTCATCACCAATTTCTTCTTTTACAATGTGGCATGCCTCCAGACAATGTCTTAGGTGCGGATCATTTTCTTTTTTCAGACGTTCCGGATCCAGCTTGTCAATATCATCCAAACTTTCAAGCGGATACGTTGCGATTGCAGGTGTCTGAAACTCCGGATCATTGGTCGTTCCCCCAAGCCCAACTCCTACCATGTGAAGCCCGTATTCAATGACTGCAAGGTCATTACCAAATCTTTTGTACGCTTCAATCTGACACTTTGCCTCATTCTCCGGTGAGCTTCTTTTCTCGCGATGAGTCATCCCACATACATCGCCTGACATAGATACTATGACCGGCATTGCAAGCATTCGATCCATCGATTGTCCTGTCATAAAAGCATTCAGTCTTTGATTCGGTGTCATCTGGTCTAATTCGTGCATAAATCTCCTCCTCGTATTATACATGCAAACAATAAGTTTCTCAATATTCTCCCTGGATTTTATACACTATAACTTCTATCACTGTCATGAACGATCAGTATAAAATATTTTTCCACTAAAAAAGGCAGGGAAAATAAAACGAAGTGTCTGTTCTTTTCCCTACCGAAAATCCCAATTCCTATATAGCAGGTTTCCTGGCTTGATTTCATCCTCTGCTTTCCTCTTCCCGGCTTATATTACTGCTGTTCTGTTGCAGATATAAATACCAGTGACTCCGTTGAAGCTTCGTCCATCTTACAGTAGAATAGGCTGCCCTGGATTCTCACCAGATTCCCTTTTAAATGTCAAATCCATCACTAATATAGTCTTCTGCATCCAGTATAATTATTAAGCACGCTTATTTCAAATAAATAATATTGATATATCTACCCAATTATCGTTTTTTCAAATAAAATACACTCAGTCTTCATGGAATTCCTAAAAAGAATAAACTCATAAAAACCAAGTGTACATAATTAAGAATGGCTCTACATTCCTACTTGCGAAACTACATACTTATTTTTTTCTTAATGCTTTCTTTTTCTCAAGATTTGTGACAACCATGCAGCAGCTTGCATCACCTGTGATGTTTACTGTTGTACGTCCCATATCAAAGATACGATCCACTCCAGCTACAAGAGCGATTCCATCTACTGGAAGTCCTACAGATGTAAGTACCATTGCCAGCATAACCATTCCAGATCCCGGCACACCTGCTGTTCCGATAGATGCCAGTGTTGCTGTCAGGATAATCGTCAGCATCTGTGGAAGTGTCAGGTTGATTCCATAACAGGACGCGATAAAGATTGCACATACTCCCTGATAAATTGCAGTTCCGTCCATGTTAATTGTTGCTCCAAGCGGAAGCACAAATGAAGTCACTTCTTTTGATGCTCCCATGTTCTCTACACACTCCATATTGATTGGAAGTGTTCCTACGGAAGAAGCACTGGAAAATGCAAACATCATTGCCGGAAGCATTCCTTTAAAGAATGCGATCGGACTCATACCGCCCATTGTCTTTACTGCTAATGAATATACAACAACTGCATGTATAATGTAGCAGACATACGCTGCTAAAAGCACCATTGCCAGTGAACCGATGATCATCGGACCATTTACTGCAATAACCGGGCACAACAGACAGAATACTCCGATTGGAGATAATCTTAAGATCATCTCCATACATTTCATAAACATATCATTCAGATCATTACACCCCTGAATCAAACGTGGATTTTTCTCCGGTCCAATCAGAATAATCGCAAATCCGAACAATACTGACATCACAATTACCTGAAGCATATTGGACTCAGACATCGGTGCAATAAAATTGGATGGGAAAATATTCACAATTGTATCCATAAATGATACCGACTCTGCTGCTTCATAAGTCAAGTCTGTTGTTGCAACGACCGGGAACATTCCTTTGAACAGATTTCCTCCAATCAATCCAAATGTGATTGCAAATGCGGTTGTACACATATAGTATACAACGGTCTTTAAACCAATTGCTCCTACTTTTTTAATATCCTGCATGGAGATAATCCCACACATAATGGAGAATAATACGATTGGAACTACGATGAACTTTACAAGGTTCAGGAAAATTGTTCCAAACGGCTTAATGTAACTCTCTGCAAATTCTGCATGACTCTGCATCAGAAGTCCTACTACAATTGCAAGAATCAACGCGATAAAAATCTGCATTGCCAAGGACATTTTTTTCTTTTGTTTCATGATTTTAACCTCTCTTTACTTGATTTCATTTCCCCGTTATATTTTACCCCAAAAAAGCACTGTCATAAGACAATGCCTATTCTCTGATATAAAATTATATCATACCTTATTCTGATTCATCAACCAGTTTTTTGCAAGTTCATGTGGAAAATTATGCATTTTTTGATTGGTTGGGGACGTAGCAAACTTTCAAAATACTACGTCCCCAACTGCAAAACACGGTGTCCCTTTTTTGCCTCAAAATATCATTTTTGCATTTTTGTCGCTTCATTTGCACAAATTACATACCTTTCTTGAATTGGGAACATAGTAAAACTCCAAAAAACTACGCCTCAATCTTTCAATATGGTGTCCATTTTACACGACATATGTTGTATGCAATGACTCTTTGTTTGTCATTCCAAAATCTTCTTCTGTCATTACACCTCCCTTTTCAATAATCAAAAATTGGTCATCCCATTTCCCAGACACTAATTTTTCTAATATAATATTACTTCCCGGCACATATTGATATGGCACATTTATAATTGCAGACTCCCTTTTTGCACGCTCTACATATTCTTTTGAATAACAATCATAAACACCTGTATCCACAATATCTACACTCTTGTAAGCATCAAACCAGACTTTCATAACTCTTTTGGCTCTTCTTTCACCATACTTTAAAACCAAATCTTGTTCCATCTGTTCAATAGACATCAAATCTCTGTTTTCAGTCAAATAAAAATGTCCGACTTCTTTTAGGTTGTAATGAAACTTTTCGTCCGTATGCATTAAAAGTGTAATACAATCATCAACTTTTGGCATAATTGTCCGCCTTGGAAAAGTCCATCCTACTGATGCCCCTCCACAAACTCCCAGTCCCAAAAGCACGGTGTCTATTTCCTCCGGAAGTTGTTCCATGGCAAGAAATGCCAACTGCCAGAATTTTTCCGGTCTGCTATGCTTGGAATTATCCAGTTCAATAATGGGATAATTTGTATTCATTTTTTTCTGTGCTGCTTTCACATGATTTGTAAGTGTGGAGCAGACTATTATAGCAGCATTCATATAATCTTCCTTATACTTTTTATATTTCTATATATTAAAAAAAGGCAGAGTAAAAACAGCGTAACCGCTGTTCTTCCCCTACCGGAATCCCATACATATACATAGCAGGTCTCCTGACTTTGCATCCTCCTTTGATCATATCTTCCCCTTGCATCTTAGCCAGAGTGATTTTCCAGACCATCGTCCGCTTCACAGTAGAATAGGCTGTTCCAGATTCTCACTGGATTCCCTTTTCAATGAATTATAATCATCACTATGCACTCTACATAATTAATTTTAACCCATTCTACTCTCGCCAGCAAATAGCTTGTTTCCATATATGCGCTTTATTATTATTGTAATCTATAAGGAATTTTTAGTTTTATATTATAGAATCAACCCACATCTGGTATAATAATAAACTTGCTAAATCTGTTTATTTATATGCATTGGATTTTAATATAATTGCAATCAGTCTTGCTACGGATCTTCGAAGCTCACTTTCTTTTAAAGTTCCATTTTTTAACGCAACTCTGATTTGTTCATGATCAGATACCACCCCCGGGCAGATCAGATCATTTCCTGCCTGAATACAAATTTCTGGTCTGGAACATTTTGCATATCCTTCCGGCATCTCATTTGTCGTTCCCCAATCAGTCATGATCAAGCCTTTAAATCCCCATTCGTCACGAGCTATCTTGGTGCAAAGATCATGGCTGTTGGCTGCATGTACTTCGTTAATCAGATTATAGGAAGTCATAATTGCCATCGGCTGTGCTTCTTTCACACAGATTTCAAATCCCTGCAGATAGATTTCCCGCAGTGCACGTTCACTGATAATACTGTCACTGCCGAACCGGTTATCTTCTTGATTGTTGCACGCAAAATGTTTAATAGTCGTTCCAACTCCGACAGTCTCCTGAACCCCTTCCGTCATGCCTGCTGCCATGATGCCTGAAATAAGCGGATCCTCCGAGTAATACTCAAAGTTTCTTCCACACAGTGGATTCCGGTGAATATTCATTCCCGGTGCCAGCCACAATGTAATCTGAAAGATTTCAAGCTCTTTAGCAACCGCACGGCCAACATTTTTCAGAACTTCCATATCCCATGACTGGGCAAGTACAGTTCCAATCGGAAATGCGGTACAGAATTGGTAATATCTCTCTCCTTGTTTCTCATCACTGATTCTAAAAAGTCCGTCTTCCACACTATCAATAAAATCTTGAATTTTTCGTTCACCACTCACAACATCATAGAATTTATTCAAACGTAAACCTGCAGGTCCGTCTGCCAGCGTGATACTTGCAATTCCTTCATCTACTGCCACAAGACTGGTTTCTGCCGCTGCTCCAGGAACTGTAATTCCAGCAGTTCCAATTGTTCCATCTTTTCCGCGCCGGATTGCACCCGTACACATCTGTACACATTGTTCCACAGATAAATGCTCTGCCATTTGCAACGCTTCTTTTTCTAACAGATCACTTTCTATTCCATAGACAATTTCTGTCGTATCCAGCTCTTCTGCTCTCAATGCAACACTTCTTTTTCCGGCTGTCTCCGTTTTCCATTTTGCCTCTTTTTTCAAAAGACTGTCTTCGTTAGGAAATATTTCTTCCAGTTCTTCTTTTCTTAAACAGCTTGCTCTGTCCTGCTCAAGAATGACTGTTTTATCCAGTTCTATACTTGCTTCAACTTTTGCATGTTCGAGCGAATTACCTATCCAGATTCCGTACATTCCCTCTTCCATAATCCAGGCAGACTTTTCTTCGCAATAGCTGGATAACCCTTTCAGCAAAATAGAAAGTTCTATTTTCTGACATTCTCCAGGTTCAAGTGGCTTTGTTTTAGCAAATGCCACAAGTCTCCGAAATTCTTTTTTTATTTTATTTTGAGGACAAGACGCATAAATCTGTACAACTTCCTTTCCCGCATATCGTTCTCCGACATTCCTTACTTCTACTGAAACTCTGATTTCTCCCGACTTATCCAAATTTCCTGCTTTATATACAATGTTCGTAAGCTTCGTTTCAAAATCCGTATAGGATAACCCGTGTCCAAAGCAATATCTTACAGGTATATCAAATGTATCAAAATAACGATATCCTACATAAATTCCTTCTTTATAGTATTCTTTGTGTACATTTCCATCCATATAAGAAAATGTCGTCGCATTGGGATAATCTTCATATCTAAATGCCCATGTATCAGTCAAATGTCCGCCAAATGTTACTTTTCCAGACACAACATCTGCGAAAGCATTTCCACTTTCCATCCCACATTGTCCCATCTGGATCACGGCTTTTATAGATGAATAACAATCTTTAAATCCAAGGTCAATGATTCCGCCACTGTTAAGTACAAGCACAACATTATCATAGTACTTGCATACTCCGTCTAAAACCTGTAGTTCTTCATCAGACAGGTAGTAATCACCTTTCTCGCATTTGCGGTCTGCGGATTCTCCGGCCGTGCGGCTTATAATATAGAATGCAATATCACATTCATATTTTTTTACCGTCTCCACATCCGGCACACTTCCTGCCGGAATCTGGAACGGATGGCTTGCAAATGTCCGGAAGAAAGCTGCGTGTTCACGGTTACCTGTAATCTCCAGTATCCTGTCACGCCAGGCTTTTTTTTCTATTTCATACAAGCACTTATATTCACTAAGCCAGTCTTCATTTACAATCTCGTATCCTGCATTTTTCATTCCTGCCCATATTGAAATAGTCTCGCGTTCATTTACATCACCGGAACCAGATCCTCCTTTTATAGTCTTTACAGCTCCGCTTCCATATAAAGCAACCTTGCTTCCTGGCTGCAATGGTAAAATATGCTCACAATTTTCTAAAAGAACCATACCTTCTGCTGCAGCTTCTCTTGCTACTCTCCGATTTTGAATCTCATAATCGGAAATCTCTTGGGTTTTCTTTCCTGTATAGATCCTATTCACATTTTTTATCACTCTCATACTTTTCGTACCTCTTCTACTTATTATCACATATATGATAGTTGAGTGTTTCCGGCTACAACATTATCTTACTGTACAAAATAATATTCAACACGACTGCTTATAACTCTGTAATACCTCTTGGCATATAACCTTTTCTTGCACCACGTCCATACTTTGCAGCCGCATTCATAAATGCAATCATGTTTTCCTTCGTCGTATCTATCGGAGTGGTACATCCAGGACAGAGATTATATCCCCTCGGATTGTCTCCAGCTTCAATAATACATTTCTTAATTGCCTGGTCAATTTCTTCAAATGTTCCATTTTTCAATACATCTACAGGTGGCACATTTCCACTGATTGCAACTTTATCACCATAGCATTCCTTCAATTCCTGAAGGCTCTCACAGTTATCTACCCAAAATCCACTGACTCCTGTGCCAATAACTTCTTCCCAGCGATCCCTGGTATGTCCACATATATGAATTCCAGTTGAACCCTGAAATTTGTTCATACGCTCTACTGCCTGTTTTATATAAGGGACAAAAAATTCTTTAAACTGTCGTTTACTAAGTAAATCTCTGGAGCCCATTGGTTCAGAAAGTGTAAACCCAATTCCTAGTTTACGATGAAGATCTTCACAACATTTTACAACACAGTCTGTACTATACTGCAATAATTTGTGGACCTGTTCTTTATGTTTGACCGTACCCTTTAAGAATGTTTCAGTTCCAATCAAACTTGCAGCTGTTGTAAATGGTCCTGCAAGTCCACTACCAATTCCACGTTCTTTTCCATATTTTTCCTGAAGTCTTTCAAATGCTTCTATTATGATAGGAAATCTTCCATCTTTTTCAACATTAATAAGCTCCATATGATCCAGGTCATCAAAGGTTTCCAGTGCCGGCTTTTCAATATAAGACACGCTGTGCTCCGGATACTCGAGCTTTGTTCCGAGTGCTTCTACCAGCGTCCGAAGTCCCAGTCCCATCCCCATATTATCTGCCTGAAAATCTTCTGCCAGACGGCTTTCTACTTCCACCATGGCATCTGCTGAAAAATAATAATCACGAATGGAAATCCCATATAACGGAGGAGCTGTCTCTCCTGCACTTAAAGACGTCGGAATACGGTCCACCTCTTCTCCTCTTGCGTAAGCTATCTTCCTCTCTTTTGGCGTCATCTCAAGTTTTACTAATTCCATCTTTTCTTACCTCTTTCTTCTAACAGAACAACATAGAAAATGGTACTGTTACAATTGATATAATCGTTGTCATAGCAAATATTTCCGCTGCATATACGGAGTCTTTTTCATAACGGAGTGCAAATAAACTTCCCGTCACTCCTGCCGGACACGCTGTTGCCAGTATCACAATAGTCTTTACGAGCTGTGAAACTGGAATAAAATAAAAGACTCCTACCAATGCAAATGGCATCACAATCAGCTTTACAAAGCTTAACCAATATAATCTGTAATGACAAAATACTTGTTTCAGATCTGCCTGAGCAATATTGATTCCTGCTACCATCATCGCCATCGGTGTGTTCATGTTTGCAATCATTTCCATTGGTTCTTCAATAATCTGAGGAACACGGATTTGTGCAACAAAGCAGATAATACCAAGAATAATGGAAATAATTGTCGGTGATGTAAATACTTTTTTCAAAGATTTGATATCACTTTTCCCAGACATTACAATTACGCCATGTGACCAGAGCAAGAAATTCGCCATAGCTACATAGGCAGTCATATAAAAAACTCCTTCTGCCCCAAAAATCCCCTGTGCCATCGGTATTCCGATAAATCCACAATTAGAATACATCAATGCAACTAATTCCACAACTGCATAATCTTTATCCAATTTTCGGACGACCCATTTGCAGATACACCAGATCAGAAAAAAAGCAATAGCTGATAACAGAACCGATATCATCAGCCCTGTTACCAGCTCTTTTGAAAAGTCTTTCTGAAATGATGTAAAGAGCAGGACTGGTGTGAATAAACTCAGCACCAGTTCTGATAATTTCTTATTCATCTCCTGATCTACAATCTTCTTGTGATAACAGAATACCCCGACAAGCGCAAGTATCGTCATCACAAGAGTTTTGTACATCGTCATTCCAGCTAATTCCATAGAACTATTTGTTTAACTCCCACATTGGAACCATCGTTCCCTTTTTCTCTGTCTTGTAGTAATCTGCAAGCGCATCACACTGAACAGCTTTTGCAAGTCCTGTTGCCCACTCTGCATCTTTGTCTTCTTTTCTTACCACAAATCCTACAGCGTATGTTTCTGCATCATCAGAAGCGCATACATAATCTGTTCCATCAAGTCCTGCATTTACCATGTGAGCTGCTGCACAAAGAATAGCTGCTACATCCGGCAGAGACTGTGGAAGAACCTGCATATCAGCCTCGATAAATTTAAGATTCAGCTTATTCTCTTTGATGTCATACTGTGTAGGTGTCTCTACGGAATCATCTAATGTAATCAGACCCTGAGACTCTAACAAATGAAGTCCACGAGCTTTATTAGAAGCATCACTGCAAAGAGCAATTGTATCTCCATCTTTTAACTCATCAACAGACTTGATTTTTTCTGAGTACATCGCAAATAATGGAGCTGCCGTCTTTGGTTCAACCATTACAAAATCTGTTCCATTGGCGTCGTTGTAAGCTTTTAAAAATGGCTCATGCTGATACCAGTTAATATCAATACTACCTTCTCCAAGTGCAACATTTGGCTGATTACTGTCATCGAATACTGTAACATCCACTTTATAACCAGCTGCCTTAATTGCATCCATAACTGCATCTACCTGATCAGCGTTATCACGTACACCTAATTTGATTACTTTCTTCTCATCAGATGACTCTGTCTTTGCATCATCAGATGATTTGCTGCTTGATGAACTTCCGCATCCAACTAACATAGTTCCTACCATTGCTGCTGCCAGCAATACGCTTAAAATTCTTTTTTTCATGATTTTCTCCTTTTTACTTCTTTTGAATCTTAAAAATCTATCTAAAAATAAGTCAGACTTATTTTCAGCCAATATAGCAGATAGAAGATATCTTCCACCTCTAACCCAAATGTAAATGTTTAATCAGACACTTACTTCAGTTTCTTGTAAATCCAGTCTCCAAAATACTGAATAATTGCTACCAGAATTATCAGAATCACACAGATTGAATACATAATCTCCTGATTGAAGTTCTGATAGCCATATGTAAGAGCTGTTGCTCCAAGTCCACCGGCTCCTACTGCACCAGCCATAGCTGTACAGCCAAGCAAGTTTATGATTGCGAGACAGAGTCCGGAAATTATGGACGGAACAGATTCCTTTAACATTACTTTTACAATAATCTGCACTTTAGAAGCGCCAAATGACTGAGCAGCTTCAATCAAGGCAGGGTCAACTTCTTTAAAACTGTTCTGGAAAATACGTGCCATAAATGGAGAGCATGCTACAGTAAGCGGTACAAGAGCCGCTGTCTCTCCGATGGACGTTCCCACGATTAATCTTGTAAATGGAATAATCGAAATCAGCAGAATAATAAACGGGAATGATCGAATCGTATTGACCAGAAAATCCAGGATACGGTTTACCACAACATTCTCGCAAAGTCCTCCTTTTTCAGTTATAACGAGAATGACTCCAAATATAAAACCAAATATTGTAGACATAATTCCTGAAATCACCAACATCTTCAATGTTGCAAAAAATGCAGGTACAATCAACATCTGACATAACTGTAAAAAAGTATAATTTTTCAATGTCATTATTCTTCATCCTCCTTTGTCTCACACTGCGTCTCAATCTCATGCCAATTCAAACCTTCTTTTGTGAGATAATCTGCAACAAATTTCAGATGTTCATTATCCACATTAATTGTAAAAATTCCCATGCTGTCATTCTGATAATCCTGAATCTTTCCATCTAGAATCGGAAATACATAATTCAATTCTTTCGACATCTTTGCAAATAATTCCCCATCATGGATATTATTAACAAGATATGCAATCTGGATGTTATGTCCTTCATCGGGAAGTTTTACTGTCTCTTCTCCAAGAAGTCTCTTCAATGACTGTGGCTGTTTAATAAAGATTTCTTTTACAGTACCTTCATCTGCAATCTTGCCATTTTCCAGAATGCATGCTTTATTACACGCTTTTCTTACAACTTCCATCTGATGTGTTACAATGATAACTGTGATTCCAAGTTTCTGATTAATTTCCATCAACAGATCCAGAATCGAATTCGTCGTTTTCGGATCCAGTGCTGAAGTAGCCTCATCACAAAGCAAAATCTTCGGATCCATAGTCAATGCTCTTGCAACTGCAACACGTTGCTTTTGTCCACCACTTAAATTTCTCGGTTTTGCATTCATCTTATCTCCAAGACCAACCAGTTCCAGAAGTTCTCTTACTTTTTTATCAATCTGGTCTTTTGGATATTTCCAGCACTGCATTGGAAGAGCGACATTCTTATATACCGTCTCTCGTTCAAGTAGTGAAAACTGCTGAAAAATCATTCCAACATGTCGTCTGAATTCTCGTAATTCTTTATCTTTCAAATCTTTGATCTCGCATCCGTCAACCTTCAGGCTTCCTTCCTGATAAGATGTCAGACCATTGATGCAGCGAAGAAGTGTAGATTTTCCTGCGCCACTTCGACCTACTAACGCATAAATATCTCCGTCTTCAATTGTCAGGTTGATACCTTCCAGAACGGAGCTTCCATCGTCTTCCCATAACTTTTTC
Organism: Dorea sp. 210702-DFI.3.125; assembly: GCF_020560945.1. Lineage (NCBI taxonomy): Bacteria > Bacillati > Bacillota > Clostridia > Lachnospirales > Lachnospiraceae > Dorea > Dorea sp. 210702-DFI.3.125. The sequence goes on along the minus strand of NZ_JAJCNF010000006.1, from coordinate 6,591 downwards.
AGATTTTTTATCTCAATCAACGTTTTTTCCTCCTTCTAAATTACTTTTCCTATTTTATACAATTTTCTCAATAATTTCTTCATTTATAATTCCAATCTTTCTTGTTTTAATTGTGCATCGTGCACAATTTATCCCATGTATTTTTGTGCATTTTATTGATTATATCTATATAATCGTTCTTTTATTGATTATATCTATATTTATCTTTATAGACATATGTTATATCTGCACAAAAACAGGGTGCATCTATCTATATTTGATAAATGCACCCTTGTCAATTGTAATTATTTACGAATCATTTCTACAAATGCTGCCAATCGTGTATTTAATTGTCCCACATCACCTTTTGAATAGTCTGTCACTACAGCCAGATATGGCAAATTCTTTTCTTCATTCACGAAATTCTTCACACTGATGGATTCCATTTCCACAGAATGACAGCCCGATAATATCATCTCAACTACCCCATCTACATGATAGTCATCAATCATTTCTCCAAGAAGATGGATACGATTATTATTCGGTGTCATAATTGCACACCCTATACTAAAATATTTTCTTGCAATTGCACCATAAACATCTGAATCATCTTCATCTACCATACGCTCTACTGCTTTCGCTCCAGTACAGTTTTCGAAACCGACTACAACTCCGCCGTTATTCTCAATTGCCTCTACGATTTTATTTGTATCTTCGCCCATAGGGCAGCCGGTAATCAGGATTCTCGGTCTCTTTTCTAGCTGACGACCTTTCTCATATTCTTCCAGAATACGATCTGACAATTCATTTAACTCCTTTGTCATCTCTTCCTGACCAAACTGATATTTCGAACCATAAAGCACCTTACCAAGTTCCAGTCCAGACATTGGAACTGGTTCCAACTTCATCAAACCATAAAATCTCTTCAATGCTTCTCTTCGCTTATTCTGCGATACAATTGCACGTCGAATATCATTCTCTGTAATAACTACCTGAAAATATTCTTCCAGAAATTCTTTAAACCGGATAATCTCTTCCCGCCAGAATCTAAGTCCGCCTTCTGACTGTGTATTCGGCAATTCCATAACATAAACTTCTTTAAACTCAGACATCAATTCGTACATTTTTTTCTTGCCGTCACATGTTGTTTCTCCCACAACCAAATCCGCAAAATGAAAATAAGGACACCGATCAGATATGGCATAACCATAGCTAGATTTGATTAATGGACATACATTCTTTGGCAATACCGTTTCAGCGAGCTCTACTGTTTCATTCGCTGAAGAACATAGCCCCACAGGAATTGCTCCCATGGCAACTGCAATTTCTCTTGGAAAAAACGAACAATATGCACCGATTATCGGAATCTGCTTTTCTTTATATTCTTTTACCTTCAAAAATGACTGTTTTTTCTTGTCTTCAAACTCATCGAAGATTTCCGGCAAATCCTTGATAATCTCCATTCTCTACTTCTCCTCTTTCTCCTGTTCCCGCAGGAGTATACTAATTAAAATCTTATGAGCAATTCCCGGCTCATTAATATCTACTCCCAAAATCTCATTAATTTTGGAAAGTCTATAAATCATTGTATTCCTATGTATAAACATTTTCTTTGCTGCCATACTTACATTATTACCTACAAGCAAGTATTGCTTTAATGTCTCATAAAATTTTGTTTCCTTTGCCTCATCTTCGCTGGCTAGTTCAGTAAGTTCACGCTCCAGATATCTCGCATGTCCAATATAAGATAATGCACAAGAACAGACTATCTGGACATAATAATCTTCTTCACGAAAACTTCTTTTATCCGGTTCCTGTTCATGCGCAATCTCCAGTGCTTTCTGACACATAAATCGTTTCTTATCAATCAATTCAATCTCATTAAAGCTTCCACTTAAACAACATAACAGCTTATATTTTTCACACATGTTATCCATAACTTCACAAATTTTTTCTCTGCATTCTTCTGTATGTATATCTGTGAAAAGAAGACAAGCATACTGCTCCTCTATATAAACAAACACATTTTCATATACATCACTTACATAATTAGCCGCCTTTTGAAGTTGCAGACTATTATAAACTTCTGTACATACAACTGCTACTCGAAATGGGGCAACAACATATTCGTTATATATATCGTTCGTTCCATTCAGAAGCTGCTTCCCCTCGCCTTCAAATAATAACCGGGCAATCACACGACGTATTGTCGATATATGAGAATGAGAATGTTGTTCCTGACGCTCCATCAACATTCCAAGTCCCTGACAGACAATATCATTCATCTGAATCAATGTTTCCTCTGCATCTTTTGCATTACAAATTCCTGCATCCAGAATAGATATAACGAAACCTTCTGCATCTCCTTTGACTACAATTTCATTCACAGCATAATATTCTTCCGATACATGAATGAGCATGGATTTGCCCCCTGACTCTTTCGAGCGATATTCGATCATCTGTGAAATCAATTCTACTCTTCGTTTGCTGTCCATACCTTCCGGCAACAGTGTTTCATTATATTCTCCTTTATGAGACATTGCAAGTATCTTGCCTCCAATGTCCAGAACAATCAAAACAACCGGCGCATATTCTGTAATATAATCTGTAAATTTCTGTACAGAACCAGTAATCCCTAATGCTTCAAATGCTCTCCTGTAACAGACATTCAGATCAATTTTTTCTTCCATCTCTTCTCCCTCCCGGCATCTACTATCTCCTTTTATGATACCACCAGGAAAATTTTGCGTAAAATCAGTTCTTTTCATATATCTATAGGTTTTTTCTATAGAATTAATTTTTTACGCCTTTCGTTATATTATCCTGTTATCTTTCCTCACTCTCATCAATCTTTTCCCCGAACCAAATGTTCAGCTCTCCGCCGATCAAAATGCAATACATGCAGAAATACATCCACATCATGATCAACATGATCGTTGTCAGACTTCCGTACATACTGGAAAATCCTTTGAACACATCCACATATACAGAAAACACCCAGGAAATGACCATCCATCCCAGCGTAGAAAATACTGCTCCCGGAAGTTGCCTTTTATATGTGTCTCTTCTATTAGGAAGGAATTTATATATCAACAGTAAAAATACAATCATTACAATCGGTGTAATGATATTCCTTGCCCGGATCAGCCAGTCGGCCATATTTCTTAAAAATGGTACATGCTCAGCAATAAAAATATTCAGGCTGTTACCAAATACCGACAACACAAGTAAAAATATAATAACGAGTATAAACATTACTGTATAAACAGTTGCTCTTATCCTAAGGAAAAAATAGTTACGTGTCTCACGGCAATTATACACACAGTTCAGTCCTGAACTCATGGCAAGTACACCTTTTCCTGCAGACCAAAGTGCTACCACGATCGTAATCGGGATAATACCAGATGACTGATTATAGACCTGATTGACAATGGATGTAATCAATGAATCTACCGATGATGGAAATACCTGGATCACAGCCGTCATGACATCAGCCTTTGTGACGGGCGTATATTGCACCATAGTCAGTAACAACAATATAATCGGGATCATGCAGAGCATAAAGAAAAATGCTGTCTGTGCAGCGTATGCCCCTACATGGTCTTTCGTTATCTCTCCAGTCAGCTCCATGATGTCATCATATAATTCTTTTATCTTTTTCATCACTTTTACCTAGCTTTGTTTATGTTCCGGCGTTCCACTTTTCCCAGTGATACCGCCTGTTCTGAACAGTTACATAATTTTATATTTTACCCGATTTTATACATTTTGTCTACGAACAATTATCCAATGGTGACGCCTTGATAAAAAAAAGTCAATATTTCCTGATAGTTTTTTCCACATTTTGCCATTTCATTCGCACCGGTCTGACTCATGCCAATCCCATGTCCGAACCCGCCGCCCTTTATGACAAATGTATCTCCGGACTTATTTATTGTGAAAAATGCACTTGGAAGAAGCTTGCTGCTTTTGACTTTTGTACCGTCCTGCTTTATAATTGTGTATCCTTTTCCTCCAAGAGCACGCCGGATTTTATTTTCCGTTGAGACTCTTACACTACCTTTGTCACCGACAGCCTCTATTGTTAATACTACACCACCCGGTCCATTTTCCAAAATATTGATATTCTGCAACGTTCCAATATCTTTGCCGGTATTTAGTCCAATCAAATTTGATAAAGTCTTTGCCTGAATCTTCGCCTCCCAGCGATACCATGGCAGATTTCTCTCATAATCACCGTTCTCATCTTTTACTTCTACAGACTGAAGATATCGGTTTCCGTCATTCTCCTCATTCCCCCAGGCTTTCATACTGGTCGTCTTTCCGCAAGAAGTGGAATAATAATAAGTCGTCACAATCTCTCCGTCCAGACGCACGACTTGTCCTGCCGTCTCCTGAACAGCTAGATCTGCGCTGTCTGCCGGTGCACTGTTGCCGTAGACCTGATAATTCGTACTGTCATCCACATGAGCTTCATATTCCGGATATCCATATTCTGCCATCTGCCTGTAGGCGTAACTTCTGGCACAGACTGCCTGCGCTTTCAGCGCTTCTATTTCATAACCGGACGGCATTTCGCTGGGCACGACCCGGCACAGATAATTCTCAACGGGGAGTTCATTGATAATCGCAATTCCTTCCGCTGTTGTCCGAAGCTCCAGTATGCCTTGATAAGAAGGACTCCCGTATCCACGCTTCAGGCTATTTACCGTAATCTCCCCTTCTTTTGCCTGGATTCGGATATTCCCACTCTGAAAACGGCTGTCATCTGGCATAAATGTCACTTCCATCCCCGCTTCACATTCTTCTACTTTCTCCCCATACGTAATAGAAAGTCCAGATGTTGAGCTGACTGTCACAGACGGATGAATGGTATTCTTATATCCATCCGTCATAAGAAGAACCCGGATATTCGGATTAGACACTACCTGCGTCTCTTCTCCCTGATTTTTCTGCTCCGTTTGAACTTCTTCCTGCTTCTGGTCAAATGCTTCTTTTTCCTGACGGTTTCCACGAACTCCGCCTTCGAGATTACTTGTTAGTCCTGCAATAATAAACACCAGAACCAGCACTGACATACCATAATAAAATCTCTTTCCTCCTCGAAAATGTTTCAAACTCTATTCTCTCCCTAATCATTATGCCCTATGATTGATTCAACACCCACTCAAGTAGAAGGGGAATCAAATAAATGTCCCCCTCACATTAGAAAAAGACAGCCGCATAAACGACTGTCCTTTATCTTTTGTATGTTCCCCAAAATGCCGGTTCCTGTATTTTGACTCCTAGCTGTCTGCTAGGTGGGTGTCCGCATTCGCTTTTCTGCCATCCTCTGCATAATGAAGGCTCGACATATTACGAAGATATAAGAGTCCCGTTTAAAGTGATGTAGGTTCAAAATAACAGGAGTTATCGTGCATCCCAGGTTCTTACTTCTTGAATTATTATAACTCATTTACCCGTTTTTTACAACAGGTAGATTTATCTAGTTTCCATTTTATAAAATCTAAACATTACATTAAATATCATTATTTTTTCTGCAGTGACTGAATTGCATTTACCAGATTCAAATATGAATCTTCTACCTCTTCCTGATTTGGCTTTCCCTGAATCGTTTCTTCGGCCTCTTCTTTTGCCTGATTTAAAGTATTTACTGTTTCATCTGTATAAACACTCTGATTAATCTTTCCGGCACTTTCAATCAAATCTTTCAGTTTGCTTTCGTCTACTTTTTCAGCATTAATAACAAGCGCTTTTACTTCCGTCTGATTTTTTGATGTCTGCTCTTTACCAGCCATGCGGCTGATAGCAAAAACTGCTACCGCCGCAATGACTATGCATAAGATCAGGGCTGCCAGGATATAGGCTTTTTTCTTTTTATTCCGGTATCTTCGATACCGTCTTTTGTGTTTCATGTGATTATTCACAGTTTCTAGATTGTTCTTTTTCTCTTAATCAGAACAATAATTGCTGCCACTGCTGCTCCTACAAGTGTAAGCATGTAAGCGATTGGCATACTCTCATCACCTGTTTTTGGAGCTTTTTTATTTTCGTTCTTTGCTTCTGCTTTCTTAGCTGCTGTCTTCTCTACCTTCTTATTGTCAGTAGTTTTGTTTGTAGTATTGTTTACTGTATTGTCTGTAGAAGGTGTAGCTGGCTGAGCTGGCTGAGTTGGCTCTGTCGGCTGAGTTGGCTCTGTTGGCTCAACTGGATCTACCGGATCAACTGGAGTCTCATCTTTTGTAAATGTAGCTGTTACTGTGTAGTCATCTTCTACTCCATATGGGAACGCAATAGAGCTTGTGTTTGTGTCTAATGAGTATACTACTTCACCTGCTTTATTTGTTACTTCCCAGCCTGTCCATGTATATCCTTCTTTTGCTGTTACAGTTGGAAGGAATCCAAGTGTATAATCAGCTTCCTGAAGATTATTGTTCTCAAGCTTTGTTGCTCCGTCATATCCTTCAAACTCACCCTTTTCAGGATCTACAACTACATTTGCATTAACTACTGCTGTTGTCTTATTCTCTGTAAATGTAGCTGTTACTGTGTAGTCTTCTTCTACTCCATATGGGAACGCAATAGAGCTTGTGTTTGTGTCTAATGAGTATA